>JAURQA010000235.1 GCA_030836345.1 Bacteroidota bacterium | reverse complement strand
TTAATATTGATTGATAATGCTGTATTTTTCTTTTTGATAACTTTTTTTTAAAAGAGAAGTAAGAATAAAATTAAAGCTCGAAATTTAGACAAAATTAGCTTAAATGGAAGTGACCCAAAAGAAGTATTTAGCAATTACAGCCCAATGCCGGTCTTTATTTAAAAATAAAATGGCCGATTACGGTGCTGCTTGGCGAATTTTAAGATTGCCTTCATTAACAGATCAAATTTTTATCAAAGCTCAGCGTATTCGAAGCTTACAAACCAACAAGGAGCAAAAAATAGAGGAAGGACAAGAATCTGAATTTATTGGGATCATCAACTACAGCATCATGGCCTTGATTCAAATGGAAAAAGGAATTGCTGAGCAACCAGATTTGACTTTACAAGAGGCGCTTATGCTTTATGACCAAAAGCTTCAAACCATCTTTGAGCTTATGATTAAAAAGAATCATGACTACGGGGAAGCTTGGCGGGATATGCGGGTAAGCTCTCTGACAGATTTAATCCTACAGAAGTTACTGAGAGTAAAGCAAATTGAGGAAAACTCCGGAAAAACATTGGTTAGTGAGGGTGTTGATGCAAATTATCACGACATGGTTAATTATGCCGTTTTTGCTCTCATTCACCTTGAAGAGGCATCACAAAAATGATTCGAAAAGTAGGTCTAAAAATAGGAACTACACTTTTGGCATTATGGGGTGTTGCTAGCCTGATATTTTTTCTTTTTACCGTTTTGCCTGGAGATCCTGCACAAATGATGTTAGACCAAAACGAAGACAGTCAGCAATTAGAGGTCATCAAAGCAAAATTTGGGTTTAACTTGCCTCTAACCACTCAGTATTTAAACTATCTCAATGATTTACTTCCTCTTTCGATACATTCAAAAAACCCCAAGGATTTTGGGTTTTACACTGAAACAGTATATGGAGGGTTTGTTTTGTTTGAAACTCAGCAAAAGGTTCTAGTTCTAAAAGCGCCATATTTTAGAACTTCTTATCAAAAAAGAGGAAAGCCAATTGCAGAAATTATTAAAGAGACTTTACCCAACACCATCCTTTTAGCAATTTCCTCGATGTTTATTGCGATCGTGATGGGAATAGGGTTAGGAATTGTTGCCACTTTGAACAAAGACCGCTGGATCGATCGCTTTTTACAGCTTTTTAGCACTTTGGGGATGAGTGTCCCTTCTTTTTTTAGTGCGATATTATTTTCATGGTTTTTTGGTTATATCCTGTATGACTTTACAGGGCTTAATATGACAGGGAGTCTCTATGAACTTGACGACATGGGAGAACGTCTTCAACTCCAATGGAAGAATATTATTCTTCCTTCCGTTGTTTTAGGGATTCGTCCCTTAGCTGTTATCATACAATTGTTAAGAAGTAATTTATTAGAGGTTCTTTCGGAAGATTATATCCGTACAGCATATGCAAAAGGATTGTCACGCAATCAAGTAGTTTTTAAGCACGCATTGAAAAACTCGTTAAATCCAGTAATAACAGCCATTTCAGGCTGGTTTGCTTCTTTATTAGCAGGTTCAATTTTTGTAGAATACATCTTCGGGTGGAAAGGTTTGGGTAAAGAAATTGTAGAGGCGTTAAATCAATTGGACATCCCTGTGGTAATGGGAGCCGTTTTAACCATTGCCTTCTTCTTTATTATCATTAATATTGTGGTCGATTTAATATATGCATATCTAGACCCTAGAATAAAAACACCGTAAACATGAGAAAACAAATTGTAGCTGGAAATTGGAAAATGAATAACAATACACTTGAAACAGAAGCTTTAATTGAAAGGTTAATTCAACATACCCTGCCTGAGGAAGTTCAAGTAATGGTAGCTCCAGCATTTACTCAATTATCCCAAACTGTAAACCTATTAAAACAGCAACCCATAATGGTAGCTGCTCAAAACATGAATGCTGCAGATTCAGGAGCACATACTGGGGAAATTTCAGCCTCTATGCTGAAAGGGGTAGGTGTGCATACTGTAATACTAGGACATTCAGAAAGAAGATCTTTGTATGGAGAAACAGATCGTTTGTTACAGGCTAAAGTTTCGAAAGCAATAGCCGAAGAATTGGACGTTATTTTTTGCTTTGGAGAGGAATTGCATCACAGAAAAGAAAACAAGCATTTTGATTTAGTAAAAGAACAGCTATCCAGTGCTTTATTCAATCTTCCAAAAGCAGCATGGAGTCAAATTATATTGGCTTATGAACCCGTCTGGGCGATTGGAACAGGGGAGACTGCAAGTCCAGAACAAGCTCAAGAAATGCACGCCTTTATTCGCCAATTAATAGAAGACCAGTATGATGCAAATTTGGCAAACCAAGTCGCCATACTATATGGAGGTAGTGTAAAACCATCCAATGCAAAAGAAATTTTTTCTATGCAAGACGTAGATGGAGGATTAATAGGAGGAGCTTCATTGAATGCAGAGGACTTTATGGCGATTGTAAACGCTTTTTAATGGCAAAGATTTATATAGAATACAGTTTTTCTATAAAGCCAAAAACCCCCTGGGAAGACATTTTAAATGCAGAATTGCAGGAGCTCCCTTTTGAGAGTTTTTTGACAACAGAGCAGGGATTGAATGCGTATGTTCCGATAGACTTGCATTTCGATAATTTTATAGAATCCATTGAGTTACTAAAGCATCCTGAGGTTGATATTCAATATTCAATAAAAGAAATCGCTCCAGAAAACTGGAATGCAAAATGGGAAGCGGAATTTCATCCTATTCAAATCGCTGACCACTGTATTATTCGTGCAGATTTTCATGAAAATCAAGGGAAGCAGTACGAAATTATAATAAACCCTAAAATGAGCTTTGGTACAGGTCATCATCCTACAACACATATGATGTTGGAATACGTATTGGAAGAGTCCTTGAGTAACCAAAGGGTGCTCGATATGGGATGCGGTACGGGAGTACTAGGGATACTGGCTTCAAAAAAAGGAGCACGGATTGTAGATGCCATAGATTATGATCCGTGGTGTGTTGAAAATACAATTGAAAATGCAACTAAAAACGATTGTAAGAATATTCGCGCCATTCAAGCCTCCTCTTTGGAAGAAAATAAATCGGAATACGACTTTATTTTCGCTAATATTAATCGAAACATCTTGATGGATCAAATCAGCAGTTATTCCAAGGCTTTAAAACCCTCTGGCAAGCTATTTCTTTCAGGTTTTTATTTAAAGGATATCGAAGCGCTCCAAAAAAAATGTGAGTCCGAATACTTAACTTTAGTTTTTACAAAAGAAAGAGAAACATGGTGCGCACTAAAGTTTGTAAAATAAGTTCTACAAATCCAAGCGAAAACCCACAGATTGAAGAGGAGGTCAGCGTATTGGCAGACAAAGAACACGAAATTATTTTGTATAATGACGATGTAAATACATTCGATCACGTCATCGCATGTCTGGTCAAGATTTGTGAACACAGCCTAATGCAGGCGGAACAATGTGCTTATTTAGTCCATTTTACAGGAAAATGTGCCGTTAAATCAGGTTCTATTGAATTTTTAACTCCCCGATGT
>JAURQA010000234.1 GCA_030836345.1 Bacteroidota bacterium | reverse complement strand
TAAGCCATGAGGAGCTAAAAAAAACATTTAAGGAGTTTGATTTTATACTTCAGAATACGGAGAGGCTTTTGCAGGAGTGTGTTATACACTTTGATTTTTCAGAAAATCGCAAGTCTCAGAATAAAAAGACATACACAGGGAGTTCTGTAAAAGATGAAAACCTTCTTTTACAGCTATGCGAAAAAGGCTTAAAATACAGGTATGCAGTAATCACAACACAAATTAGGAGCCGTATAAAAAAAGAACTAGACCTGATAAAAAAAATGGAATTTGTATCTTTTTTTTTAGTGAATTGGGATATTGTTCAATACGCAAAAAAAAAGGGGTATTATCATATAGGTCGTGGAAGTGGAGCGAATAGCATTGTAGCCTACTTGTTAGAGATTACCGATGTGGATCCCATAGATTTAGATCTATACTTTGAACGGTTTATGAATTTATACCGTGTTAATCCACCTGATTTTGATATTGATTTTTCGTGGCGTGATAGGGAGGATATTACCCGATATATTTTTGAACGATTTGGAAAAAATGGAACCGTAGCCCTGTTGGCCACATACAATACGTTCCAACATAGCGGAGCCATACGTGAGCTGGGAAAAGTATTTGGATTGCCTAAGCAGGAAATAGATTTATTGAGTTCAGGTAATTACAACCCTAACCGTTTAGATGAATATTCAAAGGTGGTGCACCGATACTCAAAATTCCTGAATGGAATCCCTAACCATTTAAGCATTCATGCAGGTGGAATCATCATTTCCGAAAAGCCTATTCACTTTTTTACCGCCACAAATTTGCCACCTAAAGGGTTTCCCACTACCCAATTTGACATGGTTGTTTCTGAAGATGTAGGGCTTTATAAGTATGATATACTGGCCCAAAGAGCTCTGGGTAAAATCAAAGATGCTTTAACTATAATTAAAGAAAATAAACCTCAGGAAAAACTCCCTGATATTCACCACGTAAGACCTCTTTTACCAGATGAAAATATTAATAAAATGATCAGTCAAGCAGATTGTATAGGTTGTTTTTGTGTGGAATCGCCAGCTATGCGATCGCTCTTAAAAAAGCTAGAGGTTAATAATTATTTAGGCTTGGTTGCTGCTAGTTCTATTATTCGGCCGGGAGTCTCTAAAAGCGGAATGATGCGAGAGTATATTTTACGCCATAAAAACCCAGAAAGAAGAAAACAGGCACATCCTGTAATGCGAGAATTGATGCAGGATACGTATGGAGTAATGGTGTATCAAGAAGATGTGATTAAAGTAGCCCATCATTTTGCTGGTTTGGATTTGGGCGAAGCGGACGTACTAAGAAGAGGTATGAGCGGAAAATTTCGTTCGAGAAAAGAGTTCCAAAGAATAGAAAAAAAGTTCATTGCCAATTGCCGAGAGAAAGGGTATGAAGACGAACTTACTTTTGACGTATGGAAACAGGTGGAGAGCTTTGCAGGCTATGCTTTTGCAAAAGGACATTCGGCATCTTACGCGGTTGAGAGTTACCAAAGCCTATATTTAAAATGCTATTATCCATTGGAGTTTATGGTAGCGGTTTTAAATAATGGTGGCGGTTTTTATAAGCCTGAAACCTATATACACGAGGCTCGAATGAAAGGGGCAATCATCCATTCGCCTTGCGTAAATAACAGCAGGAACGAAACGATTATAAAAGGAAACACGATTTACCTGGGTTTTCATTTTCTATATGGATTGAATGATAAAATGATTGATGCCATTATTACAGAAAGAGAAGAAAACGGTGCGTATCAGTCTCTCGATGATTTTTTGCAAAGAGTTCTTATAGGGGTCGAGCATATAGATGTACTCATACGTATTAACGCCTTTAAGTTTACCAAAGTAAATAAACGAGAGCTGCTTTGGAATGCACGTTGTAAAATCAATCATCAGCCAAAAAGTCCTTCTCAACACTTGCTATTTAAGGGAGCGAATAAAGGAGTTAAACTCCCCAAACTTCACACTAGCGATATAGAGGACGCTTTTGATCAGATAGAGCTTTTAGGTTTCCCTTTGGTTAGCCCGTTCACTTTATTAAAGAATACTCTCCCAAATAACAGTATTTCTGTAGAAGGTATTAAATCTCACATTGGCAAAGTAATTTCTCTTTATGGATATCTTGTAGTTATAAAGAGTACCAAAACATCGGATAATAAGCGTATGAGTTTTGGAACGTTTATCGGCCAGACTGGCGATTGGATCGATACCGTTCATTTTCCCCCAGTAAATGCGCAATTTCCTTTCAGAGGAAAAGGGGTTTATAAACTTACAGGAAAGGTGGTTAACGAGTTTGGCTTTTTAAGTATAGAAGTAGAATCTATGTACCGTTTGCCCTATGTAGAAGACGTGCGGTATGCCGTTTAGTGGGTGTGTAAAGGTTAAAAATTAGGTTCCCCTTTGGTTACTTTTAGCCCTATATCTAAAACACTTTCAATTTCGGAGTCCCGCATGTTTTGCCAATATGTAATTGTATAAGTACCTGGCTTGAGCGCTTTGTTTTCAATAAATGCCTGCTCATAGCTTAGAACAGATCCGCTGCTTTGCCCTAACCATTTGCCATATTGATCATCTGCCAGTTGAATGCTAAACTGATTTGTTTCGTTTAGTCCTTCACCAGCTATTCGATACTTAATCCAAATATTGGAATACAAATAATTGTCATTGATGCGTAAAGCGGCATTAAAATGCACTTTCCTGTTTGTATCTGAATGGACGTAAGTGTATGTTTTTGCATCAGACCAAACCCACTTGGAATCTTTTATAGTTGTTGTTTTATAAAAAAGAATGCTCTTATCTGTACATCCCTGAATGAGGACGAATAGAATTATAAGATATTTACAGCTGCGCATTTTGTTTTGTTGTCAAAATTAACTGAATTAGCGATGCGAAACCACCTTTTTCAAAATGATGTTTGGAGTGAACCACGTTTATCGAAAGACGCTCATCTAGCCATTCCCTATTAATTTTAGATTGGTCTTTCCCTGTGGTAATGATTTCTGCATTGTTTTCAGTAGCTAATTTGGACCAATCCTTATGATCTTTTGAAGTAAAACTGTAATGATCTAAGTATGAAAAATGCTTGATTACACGAAATGTTTTCAGCGCTTGTTCGAGTGCTTTATTATTTGCCACGGCGGATATTAGAATATAGTTTTTTGAAAGGTCTAAATTCTCATGAGTTGTGTGGTATGTAGAGGTAAATACATGTTTTGTGTAGTGGCGAGCCTTTGCAAACCCTTCGTCATAATTAAAAGAGGGCTGCGTTTTAGTAAATACCAATGCATTGGCTTCTTTAAGCACGCTTGGGAACTCTCTTAATGTACCTGCAGGTAGCACGGCATTCTTATAAAAAGGCTTTTTACAGTTATCTAAAATAATAGTAAAGTGCGCTTTTAATGGTAAATGCTGAAACCCATCGTCAAGCAGAAGAATATCTACTTTGCCTGTCATTTTTTTTATGCCCTCTAAACGGTCTTCACACACATAAACGGGAACCTTGGTTCGTTTATATATCTCCAAAGGCTCTTCCCCTACTTCTGCAGCTATGCTGTTTTCATGCAAGGCATAAAACCCTTTTGTTTTTCTCCCATATCCTCTAGAAAGAACGGCAACGGATAATCCTTTTCTCAAAAACACTTCTGTGAGCTGAATAATTAAGGGTGTTTTGCCCGTGCCTCCTATAGCTAAATTACCTACTACAACAGTAAATACCGAAGGGGTGTTTCTCCCCTTTATTTCAGCATACTTTCGTATTAAAGAGGCGATACTCCCGTACAATATTCCAAAAGGCCAAAGTAATAATTTTCTCATAAGTGTACGTTTTTAAGAATTATTTGTGCCACTTCTTTTGATCCTTTCGTAGTGAAATGAAAATTATCATAGTAATGCATGGGACTTGCCTCTAACTCCTTCTCTAAGTCAATAAAGTCTAAATGATAATACCTACATACTTTTTCGACTCGCTTATTAAAGAGGTGCATTTTTCGCATAAAATGAAGAGCGCTTTCCCCTTGAAATGCACGATTTCCTACATAAGTTCCTCGGATTAATTTGGCTGAAAGAATAGATGGTTGTGAGCAAAAAATGGGTTTAATTCCATTATTTATACAAAGGGTAGCCAGCTGTTTTATGCGCGCTTCGTAGGCATTCAACATGGCCGAATCTTGCCATTGATCACTTCCACTTGTATCGGTGCGTTGAGAGT
>JAURQA010000233.1 GCA_030836345.1 Bacteroidota bacterium | reverse complement strand
TGATCAATTCTTAAATTTCTTGTTGTAAATATGTATTTTGTCTTCAAAGATTCACCAAAAACTTGCTCAACAACTTTTCTAAAACCAGCTAATCTAATACCCAAAAGGTCGAATTCATCTTTGTACGAAGGTGCTTTTTTTAATTTTTCAGATGATTTACATTCAATAATTATTGCAGTTTCATGATTAATTGCAATTACATCTATTTGTTTTTTATCATTTATATCTTTGCTAAAAGGTAATTCTAGTGTTTCATCTATATTTAAAGTCCTATATCCTAATTCATAAAACTGACACCAGATATCATCTTCAAATTTTTTTGAATGCGATTTTACTTTCTTTACTTTTGTTTTTGTTTTAAGAATGCTTTCTATTTCCCAACCATCTTTTTCATATTCTTCAGCTAAATTATGATCAATACTTATTAAGTGGTTTTCATTCTTTTTTGACTTGTACAATTTACCGAGTAAGGATGTGTCACTAGTGATCTTACTCTTCATCGCAATAATCTGTTCATTTGTAATATATCCCATTTTTTCTTTCTTCTTTGTTATTCGTAATTACTTACAATTAACTTATAAGGATAACGAATATAATACAAAACATACACTCGGGGTTGAATCGTGCGTGGTTTTTCAAAAGTCATTTTTTTACAGCTTTGCAACTCCAAGTAGGGGTGGGGTTCGGTCTATAAAATTGATGTTTAAAGGCTATACAACCCAGTAAAAGTGTTGCGTTGACCCCAAGGGGGGTACTAAACGTGGTTTAAAACGTTGTGCAAACCGCCTGTTCCCTTCTCTTCACACACGGCCAAAACTGGAAATATTCATTTTTAAAGTAGACACAACTAAACACTAAAAAAAGGGTTAAGCTATAAAAATTGGGACAAATTGCCCTATATTTTGCCCTATATATAAAATATTTTAACCTAACTCATTGATTAATAATATATAGTTCGATTCCCTCCGGCACCACAAAGAAACAAATCGACCTTTTTCGATTTAACCTAAAACCCCCATTAATCATGGGGGTTTTCTGATTTAAGGGCTAAGAGTGAACAATTAAAACCATTAGAAGCAAGGATAAGTTACCCTCTATTTTGATCCCCAGAGTAAAACATGCTGCATTGAATTCGTTTCGTCTTTATAATTATAGCTACTTTCAATTTTTATTTATCCGATTCAAAGGCAACTATTCCAACCATAATTTATTTATACATTCAATGGAGCGGCAAAAAATCTGTACTTCCTAAAAATTGGTACAGAGGAACACTTTATTAGAGCCCTATTCAACCAAAAATGGATGCGAATAATTTTCAGTGCCAATAAGCATGTTATAGCTTCCTATTGGCAGCTTACTTACATTAATGGTAGCGTTTAAATGGGATAGTTCACCTTGTTTTATATACTTTTGTGAAATGCAAAATTTCCGGATTATTACTCGTTCATTTCTGATATTATTATTTCCAATCGTTGCATTTAATAAAGCCAATGCTCAAAAAATCATTAAAGCTAAGAAAGTAACCACGCACAACGGTCTAATTTGTTTTACTAAAAAATTAACTCCAGTTACTGGAAGGGTTGTAAGAAAATATGTAAAATCAAAACAGGCAAAGTACCAAATTGATTACAAGGACGGTAAGCCAGATGGTCTACTAATGGCATGGTACGAAAACGGACAATTGAACTATGAAACAAATTATAAAAATGGTAAAATAGATGGCTTATACAAGGAATGGTACGAAAACGGACAATTGAACTATGAAACAAATTATAAAAATGGTAAAATAGATGGCTTATACAAGGAATGGAAAGAGAATAGCCAATTAGTAGTCGAGGCCAATTTTAAGGAGGGTATACAAGATGGCTTATGTAAGAAATGGGATAAAAATGGTGCGATAACGGAAAATAGAACTTACAAAAATGGGCTACCCATAGAGGTTAATGGTGGCTTCATGGGACGTGGATTTAAAGGTACGCAGCTTTTATCTGATGGTGTCTATAAAGAACTTAAGAAAAAACAGAATTTATGGTATTATAAGGATACAAAGATTTTGTTTAGCGGTAAATTATATTTTTCTTATCAAACACAAAAACCTTTAGGCAATAATATATCTCGTGTTAAAAGTATTAGTGTTATTAAAAATGGTGAGCTACATGGATTTGAAAAAGTTTGGTATGAAACAAGAGAAGGAGATCGGATCAAGTATCTAAAAAATTACAAAAACGGGAAGCTAAATGGGTTGAGCCAAAACTGGAGCATTGATGGAAAATTAGAATATGAATGCCATTACAAGGACGATTTATTGGATGGGGTGCTTAAAGAATGGTGGGAAAATAATACGTTAAAACATGAAATCAACTTCAAAAACAATTTGAAATATGGGCTCTATAAAAGGTGGCATAAAAACGGAGAAATTGATGTTGAAGTAAATTATACAGAGGACTTAAAAGATGGGCTTTATAAAAGTTGGCATCCAAACGGAGAAGTGAATGAGGAGGTGAATTATAAAAATGGCTTGATGATTGGAGATTATAAAAGTTGGTATTCTTCCGGACAATTGAAAAAACAAAGATTTTATGTTGAAGGTAAAGAGGATGGTGTAGGTATATTATACTGGTCCAATGGAAACATTTCTATTAAGACTGATTGGGTGAAAGGAAAACCTCATGGGTTGATGGTATATTATTACCGAAATGGGCAGATGAAAAAGTATTCAGAAGTGTCCAATGATAATTTTCATGGAGTAACAAGGCATTACCAGGAGGATGGAACTTTAGAGAAGTTGGAAACATTTAAGGATAATATGAGGCATGGACTGTATAAAAACTATTATTACAACGGAAATTTAATGGAAAAGGGCCAATTCAGATTGGGAGAAAAAATTGGTTTTTGGAAGTACTACGAAGAAAATGGAGACTTTAAGTGGCAGACCGAATGGCACGAAGGTTCAAAAGGTGGTACTTACTACAGGGATTTTTGATAGCGTTTGATACTATTAATTTTGATTTACTACAATTAATTCTCGTCTGATTTGACTCATAAGGGGGTGTATTTTTCAACCGGATAAGATAGTTTACCGTCTGTTTCCTTTCACATACACGTGCAAAACTGGAAATATTCATTTCATGTGGGATGATTTTAAAGGTCCTTCGGTATATGTATTATACACCTAAGCTACTTACAAGAGTCGTCCGAGATTTGTCCTCTCAATAGAAAAGGAGCGAGGAATAACATCAGTATTCAAGAATACTTTCTCTAAATCCTATTCAACCAGAAATGGATGCGAGTAATTTTCAGTACCAATAAGCATAGTATAGCTTCCTTTTGGCAGCGTACTTACATCAATGGTAGCGTTTAAATTGGATAGTTCACCTTGTTTTACTTCTTGCCCTAAAGCATTAATAATTTTGAATTGAGAGCCTATAAGATTTGATTCTATTTTGATGTTCAATTCTATTGAGGCAGGATTTGGGTAAGCAGAAAAATATATCCCAGTTCCCAATTCATCAAAACGAACGAACTGAGTAGTTGAATACTCAAATGTACCATTAACATCGACCTGTTTGAGGCGGTAATAAGCTATGTTGTTAGAAGGGTGAATGCCATTATCCACGTAGTTGTAATCCGTCTGCTGATGGCTGTTTCCTTTACCGGAAACCTGGCCAATCATATCAAAAGTTCTACCATCGTAGCTACGTTCTATTTCAAAGTGGCTGTTATTGATCTCGCTAGCAGTAGTCCATTGAAGATTAGCGGTATGCATAGCTGCAGCTCGCGCGTCAAAGGAAACGAATTCTAGAGGTAAAGCAATTCCAGATGCACCGCCACCTCCTCCTCCCCCAGAGAACGAAGACACTTTATAGGTGGCAAGGTGGTCTGTACCATTACTGTGAGCACTATACACCCAATTTACAGTACTTGGATTTGTTCCGTGAGTAAGAACGGGTCCCGTGGCACCACTGGCATGTGGGTCTGCAAACGTACCAGAAGAGGTAAGTTTATACATTTGCAGCTGGTTTGGATTAGTAATAGTAGTACTTTTACTTGATAATGCCGTTACAATAGCGGAATATTCGGTATTGGTAAATGGATAAAGGACCGTCACGTCACTGGTTGGTTGGCTGGTTGGGGATACATTCCATTTTCGGTTGAAAATCACACCACCATTGGAGTTCGTAATAATTCCCCCGGCACTATTGTATGTCGTTGTTGTGGTAGCGCCGATCTCTAAAGATACACCTGAAACAGGAACAACGGAAGCTGTACCCGTGAGATTAAGTCCCAGAATAAAACTGCTATTATCATCACAGAAGCAAGTGTAACTGCCATCGACATCAGCATAAGTAGCAGTATAAGTAGATGCAGAAGATGGAAGCGAATTGCTTTTCTGACAAGAAAGCAACTCATAAGCTCCCATGTTTACGGTCGTATTAACTGTACGCGTAGTCCCTAAAACATCTGTACTGTATGCACTAATAGAACTATTAAGACCAACATCTACCGCAGGGCTTGTGATTTTAAGTCTCAATCCGTCATCCTTAGTCCTCCAAATACCATCAGCTCCATCAGAATTGCTGGAATTAGTGAACAATGGGTTTTGATTATAAATCATATTAGATGCAGAATTGAGAGCATTATTATTTCCTGATGTATAACTTGAGCTATCCAATTGAACTACAGAATAACCTATCGTAGTGGTATGGCCCGTGCCATTTCGAATATCTGAATGAACATTAGATGTTGACGAGCCTAATTTGTTATCCCAAAATATGCAGTTTGACACCGTAGTAGTTCCAGAATTAATTCCAAATATCGCACCACCACCTCTGGAAGTGGTGGTTGCTTTATTATCATAAAAAGAGCAATTTATTATAGAAGGGGAGTTTTCACTGAAGATACCACCGCCATAATCATCGGCAAGATTCCCCGTAAAAACACAATTATACAAACTAGGAGTACCAGAAACCATATTGGCTACTCCTCCCCCATTCAAGGTAGCTATATTATCTAAAATAATGAGGTTAATAAGAGTCGAAGAAGAAGCTCTATTGCTTATACCTGCTCCATTTTTTGCCCTATTGTTTTTTACTATCAAATTGGAAAGGGTAGGCGAAGAAAAATTATTTGCAATTCCTCCTCCCAATTCTCTTGAAAAGTTTCTACCACTATACTGATTCGTAACATTGCCTCCATTCGCATTGCCATCTTGAATTGTAAATCCATCAATCACTGCTGTTGAATTTAAATTAGCGGTCATTATAACATGATAGCTATTATCAGATACTGTACCAACAGTTCCAAGATCTCCGCTTAATATAGTAACATTTGAAACATAATCTCTCTCTGATCGCGCAGTTTCAGTGCCATCAAATCCACCATAAATGCCAATATTTTTACTAATGGCAAATGTTTTATTTCTGTTATCAGTAGATGTGAATTGAAATTGAGGGATGACATTTGGTATGTAGGTTCCTTGAGCTACCCATATTTCATCGCCAGCAGAAGATGTGTCAATAGCATCTTGTAAAGTGGTGTATGCATTGGTCCATGATGTCCCCACATTCGTACCTGTGGCATTAAGGTCCACATACCAAGTAGCAGCATGTGAAAAAGATGCAATCCCGATTAAAGAAAAGGAAAGAATAAAGTGTTTGATTTTAAGCATAATTGAGTTATTTTGTATCGTTTTTTAATTTGAGTTTTAGAATTGTAAAGGTATGAAAATAAAGTGAAACAGTAAGTTTAGTTTAACGATATTATTTTGGTAGAGCATTTACACCTCTTATTATACGTTTATACATTTTGATTTAAGTTTCCCATTAAATTATACCAAAGCAAATAAAATCAGCTGGGCCTATCATCTGAACCAAAATGTTCCATGATCCAATGGATCGGGTGTTTTTTGGTTTGTAAGTTAAAATAGGTTCCTATTTTGGGCTCATTCACATACATGAGCTCTTGGAGGTTCTCAAGTATTCCCCATTGAATTCTGTTAAAGGATTTACTGTGGGCTAAGGTCTCTTTTAGGGCCTGCCTGTGTATTACCAGATGTTCTACCAATGATTGCGCTGTATCCCCTCTTTTCATGCCAAACTGAAGCCAGTTTTCTCCCGAAAATAGTTCAAGAAAATCGTGTTTGTATTGACTTAATTGGTTTTTCTGTACAAAAGCGATCCGGTCTTTCTTGCTTTTAAAGCGGAGAGTAATAGCAATATTAGGAACTACTTTTGTGCTGGTTTTAGCCACTTTAACTTTATTAAAATCATCGTCAAATTCATAGGAATAGGATGTACTTACTTTGTGAAAGGTATCTTTTACAGCAAGGTGTAAAAAGGGATTCTCTTGAGCTATTTTAATGCGCTGCAATCCTAAAATTTTCAATGCATCCATAAGAGCCTGGCTTTTTTTCATTTGGTTCCATTTTTCTTGATTCAAGCGAAAGCCTAGGGAAAATTCGCTGGGCATATCCACTGCATTTTGAGGATTTATGGTAAGGGTATTTTCTGTTACATTTAAGATTAAAGAGGAATCTCTGAGGGTAATGAAGTGGCCCCATTTTAAGGGTTTATTGAGCCAAAAACGAGCCAAACCGTCCTCGTTTTCCAGGCGTTTAGCCGGTCTGTTTTTTTGGCTGTAAAAGGCCATTCCAGTTTTTAAGGCTATGGGCAATGGGGCCAAACTGAGCATGGCTACTTTGGAACCGTTGGTAAAGAAGGTAGTTCTACTTTCCTTGGCATAAAACACCTGAATTTTTTGAATAAAAAAAGTAGTATCTACCACTTCTTTCATCCATTGCACGAAGTTTGAAACAGATCTCAATTGTAGGGCAACATGCACGTTGGAGGAGTCGCCAAACACCCAAGGATCAACTAAAAAATCGATGCCTGTTTTTGTAGTATCATTAAATAAGGCAGCCCACTTAGAGGAGGCCTGCTGCTGGGCAAAGCTATCTTTTCTTAGGGCATAAGCGAGCCTTAGGGCCTTTTGAGTATTTATTCGAACCAAATAGGCAGAGGACGGAATGTATTGCGCAAGCGCACGACTGTCTTTTGCCTTTGCATTTAGATAGATGCTCAGGCCCAGAATGGCTGCACAAACCAATCCAAAGATTCCAATAAATTTCTTTTTAGAACCTTTCATTCATTTTTTGAACCATTTCTAGGAATTGAAACATTGCATTCTCTTTTTTCTGTTCGTTAAAATTAAAACTAGCGTTTATGGCATAGGAATTTTTACCGGTTTGTTTAGATACCATTTTGGCCGATTTAAAATACTTGGCACTCATAAGAGCCATTTGCATGCTTCTTTTGGAACCCATGCTCTCCCAAGGGATAACATTCATACCTGTTTCATGCGCCCAATAAAAAAAGTTGCCTTCTTTTTTTAACAAAGCACATATTTCCTTATTCATTTCCTTTTTTGCGGCGTGCTTAACCAAGCCTTTGTTCTTTTTTACTTGCTGACTGTTGGTTATAAAGAACATGTCTTTTTCAATACCCATGGTCCACATGGCTTTTAGTGGATCTTCTTTTCTTTTGCCATAGCTTCTGTAGCTATTTCTATTCTCCATGTCAATAAAATAGTTCTTGCCCTTCTTTTTAAGTACTTTTAATTTAATGAGTGTAGCTAACATTTTTTCCAAATTAGCTTGATTTTTAATGGTGAATAAGCTCATCATTTCTGGAATTACCGCGGTATCGGGAACCATTTGCCAGGTTCTTTTAAAGGCAGCGGAATCAAACCTATACTTCCGTTTGTTTGATATCATTTTGGTGGTTCCAGTGAGGGCAACAATGGCATCTCCAGAAAGGGTGTTTAAGAGCATATCCTTGTTAATAAACATGTCAAATAAGTCTACCATTGCAGAGTATTCCATGCCTCTTCTTGGCTGAAATCTTGCAAGCATTTTCTTTGAAAAATCAAAATACATATCATAGATTTCGTTCTGATTTATATTCATGGCATACAATCCAAAGGTTGTTTTAGGAAGATATTTAATGATTTTTTTATTTACTGGGCGAGCGTTCATCATCCGGTATTTGCTCCATTCTTCACCTGTAGATTGGCTTCCAACAATATCAATGGATTGGTCTTTTACATCCATGTATACCACCCCGTGGTTACCGCTCATTAATGAGTTCATCTCTGGCCAATTCAACATCTTATTCGTACCTTCAAGAAACACATCGCTAAATTGAAACGGAAAGGTCTCGGAGATCCAAACACCCATATCATGCGTACTGGAGAAATCGCTGGTGAATTGATTATTTGATAGGATGGAATTCTGTTCGTTCTGATTCATAAATTGCAAAGCCTGCGCAGTCATTTGTTCTATCTGCTGATCGTATGCGCTTTCTTTTTTTCGTATTTTATATTTTTCCCATGCCGCATCAAAGGCTTGTATGCAGGGGTGACTCCATTCATAACGGTACGTAGGAACTTCCATTTCGGTGATCTCTGTGGCCTCTTCTGCCGCCACATCCATCATATCGTTCTCTTCGTAATATTCCTCTGTCACTGCTTCAGCTGCCTCTTCTACGGCCTCTGCGGCTTCTGCAGATGTTTCTTCTTTTGCCGCGATCTCATCAATAGCATCAACTTCCATTTTGATTTCTCCAGATTTCTCCTTCGTTTTTTCTAAAAGTTTTTTGTCGTGGTTGGCAATGAGCTCTTCTATTTTATCCTTGGTTGCCTGGCTGACTTCTTGGTCGCTATCCGTAACTCCTTGATTTCTCAAGTACTCCCTCAAGGCATCCTTCAACTTATAGTTCCCTCCATAGGAGTTATAGGTATATATCCGCGGGCCTTTGGTTAAGATGGCCACATTGTTTTTTATCACTACTCCATAATTTTTGTCGAAGAGTGTTTCTGCACCTTTGGCTGTTTTAAAGGCAACATTTTCCTTCTTGTTAGATTCGTAGCGGCTGGATGCTGCTAATTTTAGGATACTCGCTTTAAACAGACGAGAATCTTCTAAAGGTAAAGCCCAATAGGTATTGCCTTTATGCATAAAAAAGTAGGCCTTTTTATTTGTGCTCACACCAGATTTGGAGGAGTTAAATAGCTTGGCAAATGGCATGGATCGATATTTAAAAATGGACAAACTCATGTCCTTGTCGAGAGTACTTACTTTATCACCCATATTAGTTTTAACGGACTCAAGGTTTATTTCCATGACCATGCCTGCACCGGCAGGCACTTGATTAATGAGGCTTTGAGCATGGGCCATATGGCCAAATGCAGCACCTAAAAATAATAGAATTAGCGTTCTCTTCATATTTAAAATTTAATTGTATTGGCTACTGTTTTTTGTTGTTTAAGCAGTGATTTTATATCTGATTTTAAGAGTGAAGCCATCCCATTTTTTGAAGTATTTGCATGGGTATTGCTCTGGCTCTTTATCTTTTCTTGAAACCTGTAAACGCAAGTATAATTTGCTTTTGACAGGTCTTGAATTTCTTTGCTATTTAATTTTTTAAGCCAGCTTAGGCGATTAAGTCGGGAGGTTCTTTTTAACCGTCCATTGGCCATAAGCAGCCGATCTTTTAAGGGCTCTTTTGATTTGCTTAGCTTTTGGTAGGTTTGGTTTAAGGCACGATCCAAGGCCGCTAGACTATCGAAACCAATCTTAAATTCAAAAATATAATCTTCCCAATTTTTGGTATATACGGCTTTATTTATTCCAGAACTTTGCCGGATAAGGAGGATGGCTTTATCCATATCGGCGGTAATATCTTTGGCTGATGGAATGGCTCTTCCCTTAAATGAATCGAGTTTTAAAATGGTGTTTAACTCCAGTCTACTTGCGCTCATGTTAAGGGTATAGGTAAAATCTCCAGAATGATCTTTTTTGAGGTCCAATTCTTCAATAATTTCGAAACAGGAGCTCAGGCTAAATAGAATCGTTAGCCCTAGAATCATTTTTATTTTAGCGATCAAGTATACAAATTTAATTGAATAATGCCATCTTCCTATCATCCACTATTTTTAACCGTTTAGAGTATGTAAAAATTAGATTAAAGAGGGATTGCTGGCTACCTTAATTGTTTTTTAAGAAAACGAGGAAAAATGAATGTCTATTTTTTTACCAATCGAACTTGGGCTTTCTTGCCTTCCGATTCAATTTGCACCAAATAAACTCCAGCTGCTCCCTGAATACTCAGGTTTAAACGTTGACTCTGACGATAGGTATGGGATTGAATGGTCTCGCCATTCATTGCGTTCACTGAAACCTGTATGCTTGGATAGTTCGTTCCTAGGTCTATGGAAAAGTTACCATCGGTGGGATTTGGGTAAACTTGGAAATCGGCCCCAAAATCATTGTTGAGTATTCCAACTCCGCTTATGGTATAACAGGCCGAGGTATCGGCACAACCACTATTGGAAACAATTACAGCATAATCGCCATTGGTTGTAGCCTCATACGTTTGGCTGGTGGCTCCAGCTATGGGTGTTATTCCTGGACAGTCTAACCACTGATAGGTGGCTCCGACTTGATTGGCCGTTAATAATGCTCCGGCTTGCGTTACGGATGAGTCAATATTTACAATGGTTAAATTAATGGTTATCATAGAATCGCATTTTGCGGCATTGGGTATAGTATCTAAATAAATATTGGAACTGTTCCAAATTTTACCACTGGGCGATACATAGCTATCACATGCTGTTTCTGAAATAGCAGCACGTGTATCCTCGCAACTTTTAATCACAACGTACTCGTCATGGTTGGAGGAGGAGGAATCGAACGCGTAGCACAATGCTTTTACTCCACCTGTGCAGCCAATACTCTCAAGAGCCCCTAAGGAACCATTTATATTAACCCATAAATTCTTTAATCCACGCAAAGATCTGGCATATCTTGTGTACCCTTCATAAATATCACTGATTACCATAATATCCTTAAGTGTTTTAACGTCGGAGCTATCATAGAACCCAGCTGCATTTAAAGTATCACAAACACCTGGAATCGCCGCTGTATTGTCAAGAATCGCACAGCATGACCCGATTAATGGGCGCGACTTATAAAGTATTGATTGGACAAAAACCTTCCATTGATAAAGGTCATACGTAACTGGAATAAGCCAAAACGTATCGTTTATTCCAAGAGCTGCTATTGTGGAAGGCTGAAAAATGCCAGTGCTACTAGACTCGATTATGGTATTCCCCAAACTATCCGAAGCCATGCTATCGCTTCGTACAATTAAAAATTCAGTTCTAATGTCTGTTCCGGTCATAGACGGAGCTGTAGCGTATTTAGGTGCAGCGGTAGTATCGTTTCGCTTAATGCCTGTTGAGTTTCCATTTAACAAGCCGGCTGTTGCACCGCATGTGGTCCAATCCTGTCCAAATACATTGGCCAAACCAATGCTTAATGAGAGTAAAAGTACGAATTTTTTCATATGCTAATTTTGATTTTTTAGACTTGCCTTAATTCAAGAGGCACGGGATTTTTTGTATGGCCAAAGGTAGGTTCTATTGTTCAAAGATATGGCGGAAACAGAGTGATATGAAAATATTTACTGGCATGCAGGGGACGACAGCATTAAGGGCTTGCAACGGTTTTTTTTACTTTGACTCTCTAAATTCGTTCTATGGTGGATTTCAAATGCTTGGAATTGGGTATATATATCTTCCAAATCGAGCTTAAATAGAGAGTTTTACTACCCTTCAAAGGCTCTTATTTTGGAGGCTATGGGCTTTTAGATTCTGCATCTTTTTCAAAGAGATTGTGAATCAACAATATGAGGTATCCAAAGAGAACTGAACTGATAATAAGGATGTTGCTGACCAAGCCGGTAGATAGAAATGATAGCTTAATTAGAATGGTCGAAAGCACAAAACCAGAGTTTCTGATGATCTTATAAAACTTGTCTGAGTAGAAAAAAGAGGCTAATAGCAGGAGTACATCTACCCCAATTAGAACCGTAAAAAACTCTTCGAAGAAGATGTTATTTATTTTTGAAAATTCTAAGATCCCATTGGAATGATCTCTGTAGGTAATCATTCCCCAATGGATAAAGGCATAGGAGGCTATGATTAAAAAAATAGGAATAAGCGCAATGGCCATGTAGCGTTTTAACAATACAAATTGCTTTATGTTCTGGCCTTCCTTATCGGATTTCTCTATGGCGTCATAATCTCTTTTCTTAATGCTTTTGTAAAAAAGATAAATAATAAAAAACAGAATTAATGAGGTGGCTACATCAAAGGTAAATTGCAAGTCGTGCTCGTTAAAAAACCAGTCGGACTTTAGTTCTACGTAGGTGATGTCTTTAAAAATTCGACGGATAACGATGAGGGTAATAATTTCGTATTGCTTGCCTATGTACTCCGTGATGGATTTGGGTAAAAAGTAAATGAGAAGAAACACCTCGTACACCAAGATGAATGAAAAAGGGGTATAAATGGCGGCAATGGGATTCTTTAAAAACTCTTGTTCAAAATGAAGCAGGCCTTGTACATTAAGGAAGATAATGAATAAATGCAGCAGGTAACTGAGTATGGCAATCTTTAAGATGACTCTCTCGGTGGCATCTTTTGTCCTTTCAGACAAAAGCATAATAAAACTTTTTTTTATTGACCTTATCCCTTGCATATTAATTTCTTAGCTTTTAATGGATACTAAAAAAACAAATGTAAAGGCAATAAGTTTCGAATTGTATATTTTGCAATGTTTGAGAGATTACTCCATCTTTTGCAATTGAAGATGTATTTCCACACGATTGATTGTGAACTGCTTTCAATTGAATCGCTTTGCTAGAGATTATGCAATAATTATAAATGATAGTTTTTTGGCGGGTTGCAAATCAGTTTGTTAATATCTTATTCTTCTTAATTATTTTTCAATTTGGAAATTGTAGGTAAGACCCAAACCTACGTATTGGGTTTCATCATTCATTTTTTATAAACCAACATATAACGCATTACAATCAGAGCAGGAGAGTTTTTTATTGCAGTTGTCATGGATTGCAAGTGATTTATCTATTAATTGAGTTGATGCGAGTCAGTAAGTTCTGT
>JAURQA010000232.1 GCA_030836345.1 Bacteroidota bacterium | reverse complement strand
TAAAGAACTTATTGAAGATGTTTATGAAATTACCGGCTCATTTGCCGTTGAACGGTATGATCTGCATCTCGAGGAATCAAAAAAAGTAGCTATTATTGAACGGGCTAAAGCCGGAAGCTATGAGCATTTTGGAGCTTATAAAATTGAAAGTATCGAAGATACCGATGGATTTAAATTCCGCCTAAATACGGGTTCTTGGGTCATGATAAGACCCAGTGGAACCGAACCAGTATTGCGAGTGTATGCCGAGGCGCCCAACAGCGAAGAGGCTTTTAAAATATTGGATGAAACAAAAAATAGTATTTTGGCTTAGTCTTCTCTTTTACAAAGGAGTATTGATGGGTGCGCAAACCCATCAAACGTCATCCATAGATTCATTAAAACGCAAGAGGACCCACAGCGTTATCGCCGTTACCGCCATTGGTTTAGGAACCCATGCATTGCTATATGCCGCATGGTATAATAAAAAGGATCAAACAGGGTTTCATTTTTTTAACGATAATAAACAATGGTTGCAAATGGATAAGGCAGGTCATGCCTACAGTTCATTTATTTTATCAGAGGTCACCAGAGATTATTTCCATGCCAACGGCTATGGTCCCAAGGAGGCTGCTAACCTAGGTCTTATTTCTTCACTTGCCTTTCAAACCACCATTGAATATTTTGATGGCAGAAATAAAAAATGGGGCGCCAGTTTGGGTGATCTCGGAGCAAATATTTTTGGAGCCTTCTGGTCTTGGGGTCAGCAACGTTTATTCGGAAAAGTTAAAGTTCCCATTCGATTCTCTGCCTCGCTTTCCAACTTGGCAGCCAAAAGACCCAATGTTTTGGGCAGATCCCTTCCTGAACGACTCTTAAAAGATTATAATGCTCAAACCTATTGGTTAAATTTTCAACCCAATCTGTTTAATTTTAAAAATAAGGGCCCGAGGTGGTTGGGTTTTTCATTAGGCTATGGAGCTCAAGGAATGATTGGAGGCCAAGAAAATACATTTACAGATCAGCAAGGGGTATTTCAAGACCTATCCTATATCAAACGTTACCGGCAATTCTATATTAGTCCTAATGTTTCATTATCCCATTTACACAGTAAGCATAAGGGAATTAACTTCTTGTATAAACTAACCGATTACATACGATTGCCTGTGCCTAGCTTGGAATTTGCCAATACCGGCCAAGTAAAATGGAACTGGATTCATTATTAAGAATACGCGAGTAGAAATCACTTTTTCTTTTATAAAGAACGTATGTTTGTTTTAATGTGGGGGCTAGAGTAATGATTTATTCTTTTAATTTATGTTTTGGATGATATCATTATTTGATATTTTAGAATTCTCAATGTAAATTACGCCCACTTATGAAATTAATAAAAATTACAGGAATCTTTACCCTTGTGGTATTTTTAGCCTCATGTGCTGGTAACATGACCGTTGCAAAGAAAAGGTATTCATCAGGTTACAACATTAGTCTTTTCAATAAGGACGATCAAAAAGCTCACGAGGCAGGCCAAAAAGCCAAAGCTGAAAGAGAAGCAAAGAAATTTGAAAAACGTTGGTCAAGCGTGCAAACTCCATCTTTAGAAACCAAATCTGTGGTAGATGGACAAGCTTTAGCCAATGCAATTGCTCCTCAGTTAGAAAGCGTTGTTTCAACGAAACAGAACAGCGAGTCAATGACTGCAGAAGCGCAGGTTAGCGCTATTGATGATGTAGCTAAAGAAGTTCTTCCTTCCTTAAAAGGAGTGAAGAAACTAGCCTTCAAAAAAGCTGTTAAAACAGCTAAGAAAAATATTAAAAATGCAAAGTCTGCTGAGCCTAGTGGAATCGTATACCTTTTACTTATTCTTTTGGTTCCTTTTGGAACGACTATTTCTGTTTTTTTAAGTGAAGGAAATGAATGGACGAATAAAGTAACCACCAACCTAATTTTAACGTTGTTGTGTGGACTTCCAGGTTTAATTCATGCACTTATTCATGTTTTTGGAAATAAATAATTAAAAACGCAATAAAATATATATTTCAATGGGCAATACTCGTATCACCTTTCGTGATGTGGGCATTGCCCTTTCGTTATTTTGATGGGGGTGCAATTATATGTCCATCAAAGAAATTTTTAGATATCGAATGTTTTGGTTGTGGATTATCCAGAGCTTTCGAACGCATCATTCACGGTTTGTTCATAGAGGCTTGGGATTTAAACAAACTCAGCTTTATTCTGTTCCCCATAGCCATTATTGTATGGTTTCATGTGTTAGGCTTAGTCATAAAAAAGCCCATTTTCACCTTCGTCAAATCTTTTTATTAATCGCGAGTACTTACTCAAACAAGCCGGGATTAGGCTTTAAATTTTTTTTTCCCAAATGATCGTAGGCCGCTTTCGTTACCTCTCGTCCTCGGCTCGTTCTCATCAAATACCCTTCCTGAATTAAAAAAGGTTCGTATACTTCTTCTATGGTTCCAGCATCTTCACCTACAGCAGTAGCAATAGTTGTTAAGCCAACAGGGCCTCCTTTAAATTTATCAATAATGGTTCCTAAAATTCGGTTATCCATTTCATCTAAGCCATGAGCATCTACATGCAGCGCTTCCAATGCAATTTTTGCAATCTCCACGGTTATGGTGCCATCTCCTTTTATTTGAGCAAAATCTCTTGTTCTTCGTAGCAAAGCATTCGCAATTCGGGGGGTTCCTCTGCTCCTACGAGCAATTTCATAGGCCGCCTCTTCCCTAATAGGAGTTTGCAAAATATGCGCACTTCTCAGGAGTATTTTACTTAAGACTTCCGAGTTATAATATTCCAATCTAAAATTTATCCCAAATCTTGCTCTGAGGGGAGCTGTGAGCAAACCACTTCGCGTGGTAGCTCCAACCAAGGTAAACGGATTAATATTAATTTGAACACTGCGCGCACTTGGCCCACTATCAATCATAATATCAATGGTATAATCTTCCATTGCGCTGTACAGATATTCTTCAACCACCGGGCTAAGCCTGTGTATTTCATCTATAAAAAGTACATCTCCCTCTTCTAAATTAGTGAGTAAGCCAGCTAAATCTCCTGGTTTTTCCAGCACGGGACCGCTGCTTACCTTCATGCTGCTTTCCAATTCATTTGCAATAATGTGACTTAAGGTTGTCTTTCCAAGGCCTGGTGGGCCGTGCAGGAGCACATGATCCAGAGCCTCTCCTCGCTGGCGCGCTGCCTCAACAAAGATGAGCAGGTTTTCGAGAATATGCGGTTGTCCCGAGAAATCTTCAAACGACTGAGGTCGGAGGACTTTCTCCACTTCCTTTTCGCCGAGGTTTAAATGCTCCTTGTCTGGATCTAAATTGGGATTCATAAGTATGAACACAAAGTTAGTAGAAATATACGAATGCCATATTTTTTAAGCGTAGAATGTTCAGTTATGGGCCTTAAAATAAACAGTATACCAATATTTTTGCAATACATTCGTTTACTTATTCTATCACCATCGTATAAACAGCACATGAAAGTATTAGGCATTATCACGAGTTTATTGTTTGTCTCCTGTAGTTTGAATTCGCAAACTCAAGAGATAGATAATCCCAAAAACACCATTCAACTTTCAATACTGCTGGATGTAAGTGGAAGCATGAGTGGGCTGATTAAACAGGCTCAAACCGAACTTTGGGCGGTGGTTAACGATGTGTCAAAAGCACATAAAAATGG
>JAURQA010000231.1 GCA_030836345.1 Bacteroidota bacterium | reverse complement strand
TTGATAAAAAAGCGTAGGAATTTTTTCTAAATCTTCATCAGAAATACTATCCACACCAGAATATATTAGCTCTCCTCCTGAATTTTCTTGTGCTCTTGCTTCTGAAGCCTTTTCTAACCTTTCTTGAATTGTAGCAACTTGAGAGTTTAAAAAGCCATTTCTTCTAACGACGCCTGTATTGAACATACTCAAGGTTGCCACCGCTTTAAATCGTTTATCCGATTGTATCGCTTTCAGCGTATAGCCACCACCACCGCAAATGCCTAAAGCTCCCAAACGCGGGGTATCTACCCCTGGATATTGCAAAATAAAATCTGCCATACCGTGAATATCTTCGGTACGGAATTGAGGTTTGTCGGTGTGACGTGGTTCACCACCACTTGCTCCTTGATAAGCTGCATCTGCTGTAATGGTAATATAACCGAGTTCTGCTAAGCGTTGGGCGTATAATCCGGCTGTTTGCTCTTTTACACCTCCATTGGGGTGTGCAATTGTTATTGCAGGATATTTTTTTGAAGGGTCGTAATTAGCGGGTGTATAAACATTTGCTGCAATATCAATACCGTTCAACTTGTAAGTAACGGGATTAATGTTTACTTGCCCTGTTACGTTCTCGGTTATGGCATTGCCATAGACCAGACCAAAATCATTTTTAATCTTATTTTGGGCTATTGCTGTGTTCATAAGAAATAAGCATATAAGAATTTTAACTGTCCTAAATTTCATTTTGATGTTATTATTCTCTGTTATCTAAATACCTCTATTTTGTAGTTTCGTCCTGATTTTTAAAGCTTTCTCAATCAAATCCAGTCTAACTTGTCTAGGATCTGATTTGCCTATAACCTCACCGTCTGGCTGTATCTCTAAAATCTGATTGTTCTCTGTATTGTATTGGGGCCACACGGGTAAACCATCACCGTTTGGATTACCGCTTTTTGCAAAATTTGCCCAATATGCATTCATTATATTGGCAATTATTTCATCTGTCGGGGATATTACAGGATTTCCCCAACGTGCATTCAAAGTATTGAAAACATATGAGATGTCAGTACCGTGCCCAGCTCCATAGGGCATACGCTCTTTCATAGGATCAGAAACATAATCGAAATGAAAGACATAAGTAGGTTCACCGGCTTCGACAAAGGTATTGGCTGCAAAACGAGCCGGTTCACCCCATACCCAATCTGTATTGAATTTTGCAATAACCTCGGCAAATTCTTTTTTATCCTTTGGATCGTAAGCCATTTTTGCTTTATCAGCCAAATCTCCAAACAGATTGAAGAGCTCTTCTTTTGTAGCACTATTGTTTACGAAACTCCCACCAACCTCTGCACTACAAGACCCTATCATTAAGGGTACTTTGGCTTGTCTACCGGTATTGTATACGCTTTCGGCGGTTTCTACAACAAGCCTACCATCGAGTATTGGACCAGAATAGATACGAGGACCTCCTTGTCCATTGGTTTCTTGACCGCTATCCACAATTTCCTCAACTGGTAAAGCTCGCAATCTTGCCAACGCATCTACATCAGTTCCTGCAATACCGTGTTTTTTGGCAAAATTAACTCCTATGGTTTCCGCAGAGATTTTATAAAAAATATCAACATTTTCAGCCCTGATGGGTCTGCCTGTTAGCACACCATCCCTTGAACCCCCAGAATGACTAATAGCTTTTTGAAACAAACCTTGCGCACTTGGTATTGTTAATAGGGAATGTACTGATACGCCACCTGCAGAAAAACCGAAAATGGTGACATTTTCAGGGTCGCCACCAAATGAGGCTATGTTTTTTTTCACCCATTCTAGTGCAGCAATTTGATCCATATAGGCATAACTCCCTTTAGGTTCATCAGGATGCTCTTTACTGAGGGCAGGAAAGGCAAAATGCCCTAATCTACCCAATCTATAATTGAATGTAATTAAAATTACCTGCTGTTTAGCAAATGTATTACCTGCAATTCCAGAACCAGAACCGCTTCCTCCTGTAAAACCTCCCCCATGTATCCAGACCATTACGGGTAGTTTAGCATCTTTAGAAAGTTTTTCAGGTTTCCAAATGTTGAGATATAAGCAACCCTCAGAGGAACCTTCGGAAATAGTTCCTGGCTCACCTCCCCAGCCCGACTGAGCACAATTGGCTCCATAATCGGAAGCATCTAATTCTCCTTCCCAAGGTTTTACTGGTTGTGGCGGTCTCCATCTAAATTCACCAACAGGTGGTGAAGCATAGGGAATTCCTTTAAAAGACACTACACTTTCTTTAATAACCCCTCTTACTTTTCCTTCGTTTGTCTGGACAACTTCGGTATATAAATTTTGATCTTCCTTTTTTTGAGCTGCAAGACTCCAGACACAAAGAAGTATCAAAATCACAGAGTATTTTATTTTAGTCTTTAAAAGTTCTAAAGCAACTATTTTTAAACATTCTATTTTATGTTTCATTATTGAGGAAGTTTTTTCGCCACGTTATCATAGTATTCTTGGGTTAAAACCTCTGTCCAGGTGGTTGGTGTTTCACCTCCGTATATAGCTAAATAGGTAACATCGCTCTCTTTTGAGGAAGAATGCCAATGCTCTACATCTTTTTTACACTTAAGGATATCGCCAGCTTTAAGTATGATTGGGTCTTTTCCTCTTTCTTGGTAATACCCTATTCCTTCAACATAAATCAACACTTGCGTTGAGCTGTGTTTGTGCCAGTCGAGTGTAGAATTTGCCTTAAAATTAGCTTTAGTAATGTGAAAGTTCAAATCTCCTTCAACCTCTAAAACGCCGTTTAGCCAAGCTTCACCCATATAATGTGTGTTCGGAGCCTTAAAACCTTCATCGTGAAACGAAGAAATACTATACTCTTCTGTTTGTGCGGAAATAAATAGTGGTGCAATAAATAAAAATGTTGCAATTAGATTCTTCATTTGTGTATATTTTAATTTAATCCTTTTTCTTTGAGCCAATTATACATTAATTGGGCTATCTCTTTATTATTTAAGTCCGACATAGGAAAATGAGTATTACCGTTTATACCCTTTTCAGGCAATACGACTAGGGTTACATCACCTCCAGCATCGTTTACTGCCTTTGTCCATTTGCGTGCCATAAGTAGTGCAGCCCGCCATTGTTCTTGACCTGGATTCTTAACTTTCTTTTCAGGTATGTAATCGCCATAATAAATCACAATGGGGATCTTGGTCAGTTTCTCAAATTCTTTCATCGGCACCCCTCGGGCGCGTAGAATACCACCAACATAAGGGATTGCATCAGGCACCTGGGTTTCTGGGAAGATGAAATTACTTCCTGGCTCGTAGGCTACAATCCCTTTAATATTGTTCGTTTTAAGTACTGTACCCCAACCTTGACCACCACTGTGGGAGTGGGTTACCAAAACACCATCACCAACTTTATCAAATAAATTGGCCACTGCATCTATATTTAAATTAACATCCAACG
>JAURQA010000230.1 GCA_030836345.1 Bacteroidota bacterium | reverse complement strand
TTTATTTTTTTTAATGATTTTCAAGTTCGTGATGTTCGTGCTCTTCAACGGCCATACCGATGTAAAGCGCACTTAACAATGTAAATACAAAAGCCTGTAGGAAAGCTACTAATAACTCCATAAAGCTCATAAATATGCCAAATCCAATACTAGCTGGACTCACTACATAACCAATCCATTCTTGCATTCCACCAAAAATAAAAATGAGTGAAAAGAAACCGAGAATGATAATATGGCCTGCCGTGATGTTTGCAAACAAACGTAACATAAGGACGATGGGCTTTAGAATAACCCCAAATAACTCTATTGGAATTAACATGGGCCAAAGTCCTATGGGTGCATCTGGCATAAAAATATGCTTCCAATAATGTTTATTTCCGTTTACTGTTACATAAATAAAAACTATTAAAGCCAAAATACCAGTCACCGCAACATTACCTGTAACATTTGCTCCCCCTGGGAAAAAAGGTATTTGACCAAGTAAGTTCATAAAAAATATGAAGAAGAAAATCGTAAGAAGAAGTGGGGTAAACTTTCTGTATTTTGGACCAATACTAGTTTTAAAGATATCATCTCGCAGGAAAACCACTAGGGACTCAACTAAATTTTGAAATCCAGATGGTGCTTTGCTGCGATTCTTGGCATATTTTCTCGCTACAGCAATAAGGAGTAGGCAAATAAGAAACGAACCTAAGAAAAGATTTAATGTATTCTTTGTAATACTGAAATTCCAAATTTTATCTACTCTAGTTCCATCGGCCCAAACAATCTTGGCTCCGTAATCTACCAGTTTCATTCCCTCAAACGTTTTATGTCCATGTGGACCAAATTTTGAAGATGAGAATATTTTCAGTCCTTCCGTCTCATTATATACTATAATAGGCAGCGGTAATACTACAGCGTGACCAAAGACATCCCAAGAATGATTATCGGAGACGTGCCCCAAAATCATTTCACTCAGTTGGGCTCCAATTGGCTCTTTTTCTGTGTGATGCTCACCGGTTTTATGAGTTGTTTCTTCGCCTAAATGCTCACTCGCAAAAGCTGCACTTGTAAAAAATGCAAAAAACAACAATAAAACAGCTGTTCTTAAAGTTCCAAATGAACCACTAAATCTCTTTTTATCAATGATTTGCGTTTTCCTCATGTCTCTCTGAAAGGGGTCGCAAGTTACTACGAAAATCTAAAATATCAAATGCTAAAGCAAAAACAAAATAGGTGCAATAGGAAAGCGCAAAAACAGTGTAATCATGGAGGCTAAAATTTGGATTTCCTATTTTGGCATTGATTAATATTATTGCGAGGAAAATAATGGTTAGGATCATCCTCAACATGCTTAAAACCATGGTCCTTCTGACCCATGAATTTTCGGTGGCTGCCTGTTGCAAACTAAAATACCTTAGAACTAACATAAGTATGGCTAAATAAATAATTCCGGCATAGGAATACCACCCTACTGTTTCACCCATATTCTCTAGACCAAACAATGCTACAAAAAATAGAATTGTAACTACAGCTATTTTTATAGTGTACTTTTTCACTGGGATGCAAAGTTCGCTACATTTATATGATTACCCAAAAAATTAATATGATTTAGCGCTCACGTTTAATTGGCAGGCTTATCAAAAAAATAAGCCCTGCTTATATGCTCTTAGAGCTTCCTTATAAACTGATACATGCTTACAAAAACTCCTGTAAGAATGAAAATAAGCGTAAAAATGGGTAGGCTAAGCAGTGCTTTGGAATCTAAAAAACGACCAATAAGTAAAAAAATGACAATTGTGCCAATCATTTGCATACTCATTCCTGTGTATTGCAAAATTGATTTGGAAGATTTATTTTTCTTTTCTTGCTTCCTTTCCACTATTCTTATCTTCTGGCGCTTTCTCTGTGCTATTCATATTGCACTTACCATTAAACTGCGCTCCGCTTTCAATCACTAGTTTATTGGTTTCTAGGTCTCCATCAATAATGCAAGAGCTCTTAAGTAATAACGTCTCTTTAATCTTCACATTCCCCTGAATAACTCCTGATAAAATAGCATTCATTGCATCTAAGTCGCCCGTAATAATTGCTATCTCTCCCAAAACCAATCGTTGCTTTACAGATACGTTCCCTTCTATCTTTCCATCAACTCTCAAGTCTCCTTCCGATGAAATATCGCCACGAACAGAAGTTCCAGCACCGATATTATTTAAGAGGTTCGTTCCTAAATTCTCAGACATTTCCCTGTTCTTCTTTCCAAGCATCCTACAAAAATAGTAAAACCAACGTATTTAAACAGATTTACTGTAGGGTAAATTATATATTTTGAAACGTACCTTTGGAACCATCTTTCGCATCCTTAAAAAATTGGCCCCCAGTTGTATTTGGAATAAACCAAATGATACAACTATTTATATCACTTTTGATGATGGGCCACATCCACGTATAACACCCTGGGTGCTAGACCAGCTAAAAAAACATTCTGCCAAGGCTACTTTTTTCATGGTTGGAGAAAATGCGGTAAAATATGCTAGTGTTGTTCAAAGTGTAAAAGATCAGGAACACCAAATAGGGAATCACTCATTTAATCACCTTAAAGGGTGGAGTAATAGAAATACTAAATACTATCAAAATATTGAAAAAGCGAGTGCTTTTACCTCTGCTACCCTTTTTAGACCTCCTTACGGACAAATAAGACCCTCACAAATTCATTTCTTAAAAAAACAGTATCAAATTGTGATGTGGTCAGTTTTATCTAAAGACTATTTGAAAAATTTAGATTGCAAACGCGCTATTAAAAGAATTTGCAGGCAAACAAAGCCGGGAAGCGTGATTGTGTTTCACGATTCTGAAAAAGCTGAAAATCAATTGAAACAATTACTGCCTGAGTACCTTGATTACTGCAAGAATAAAGGGTATGAAATGAAAGCTCTTCCTGAAAAGGGTTAGGACTACTCTATTTGAAAAAGGATTTAAAGAACGATGGTTTTAATTCTAAATGAGATATTTTTAGGGCCGCGTTTTTAAAATCAATGATTCGTTCTGGATCTATGGGCTTGCCCAAAAAATGGATTTCAAAGTGCAAGTGGGATCCCGTGCTGCGTCCAGTGCTTCCTCCATTTCCAATAAACTGTCCAGCGTTTACGATGTCGCCACTTTTCAGAGCTCTTTTGCTCAAATGAGCATAGCAGGTTTCGAGCCCATTGAAATGCCGGATAACTATGAGGTTGCCAAAACCATAATACCAGCGACTTAAACGAACAACTCCATCAAGGGCTGCGCAAACGGAATCTCCGGTTTCAAGGTCCAAATCAATCCCATTATGTGGCCTTCCCCACCGATATCCGAATGGACTGGTGGTTGGAGCATCTATAGGTAAAGAAAAATCACAATCTTCGGGTAGTATTTTTATGCTCACTTTGGTATTCCTTTTTAAAGTCATGAACCGATAGGGATTCATGTGATCATCTTCCCAGTAGTCATACATATTAAACAAGGGATATACCTTTGGAATTTTTGACATTTCCTCTTTGGAAATTTGTACTATGCTATCTGTAGTTGAATGATTTTCATTTTTTTGGGTGAATCGTTCTTCTATGCTATCTTTTTGAGCCAATGAAAGGCTATCTACTTGACTCTTTGCAAATGCCAAGTGGGTAAGAAACATAAGGAGTAAAAAGCCTTTCAAAACAATTTTTTTGCATTTTCACAGTCCTGCCTAATGGCTTGAGTCAAATCTTCAATTCCACTAAATTTTTTCTCGGATCTGAGGTATTGTATGAGTTGAACAGTAAGAATGGTGTCGTACAAATCGCCATCGAAATCAAATAGATGAGCCTCTATACTAAAGCCCTTTCCTTCTATGGTTGGATTATCTCCGATATTCATAACACCATTTTTCCATTCATTTCCTACTCTGCAGCGAATGGCGTAAACACCTTTAGCTGGCTTAATTTTATATGGGTCTAATATTTGAATATTAGCTGTAGGGAACCCTATTTTTCGCCCCAGTTTTTGCCCATGTCCAACGACTCCAGTAAATGAGAATGATTGACCTAATAATTCGTTTGTAGCTGCAATATCTCCATTTAATAGTCCATCTCGTATTTTGGTACTGCTTATGGTTATTTCATTTAAAACGTGAGGCTCTATTTGCACTACTGAGAAATTAAACATTTCGCCCATTTGTTCAAGCTCATAGAAATTACCAACTCTGTTTTTTCCAAATCGATGATCATGACCAACAACCATGTGTTTCACATTCAATTTATCAATCAATATCTCTCGCACAAACTCCAGGGGGCTTCGCTGAGAAAATGCATGGGTAAAAGGAACAACTAACAAATGATCTAATCCCAACTGCCTTAAACGAGACGCTTTTTCTTCGATGGTATTGATGAGTTTCAACGAATTATCGTTGGGGTATAATACTAAACGCGGATGAGGGTAGAAAGTCATAAGCATTGACTCTCCTTCTACATCGGCTGCTTTTTTTAACACTTGGTCTAATACAACCTGGTGTCCCAGATGGACTCCATCAAAGGTACCTTGGGTGAGAACCAAATTCTTAAAACTAGGGAGTTCATTTAAACCTCTATGGATTTGCATTGTTCTAAGTGCAAAGATAAACTAAGCCTAACAAATCATGGAATACTAAGGGAATTCTTCTCCATGATTTCGGGAAAACTCAAACAACCAATTATACCTAAACAAAGGGTTATTATCTGCATATCAAATACTTAATATTAGTTTAGTTTGCCTAAATTATTCTTCGCTTCGTTAATGATCTGTTCTTCAGTAAAGTTCTCTATTACACTTTGCCAAGTGGCTTTAGCATTAAATTCATCTCCTGATTCCAAGTAGGCATGACCTAAAAGATTCATGCTTTTGCCTAACCAATAATCATAGGCAGAGTAATAATCAAGCACTTCATAACATGCATCTTGACAAGCTGTGTACTCTTTTTGGTCTAATAATATTTGAGCCTCTCTGAATTTGGCTTCTGCAGTATATTGGTTATTATACTTTTCTATAACTTCTCTAAATTTCTTTGAAGCCTCATCGCTTTCTCCCTCGTGATAGTCCCATTTACCCATTTTAACCAAGGCTTCTGCTTTAAGGTCATCTGGTGAGCTTAATTCAATAAGGATTCGTTGTGCAATATCTCTTACACTTGTTGCGTTGATATCTTCATCATAACAGCGCATCATGCCCTGCCATGATTTATGACGAGTATCTCTATTTTTCGTGATGCCTTCAATTTTTTCTAAGTAAGTGAAAACATCTTTACAATTGGCTTCATCTCCAAACAGCTCCAATAATGCCAAAATTGCATCTTCCTGGAATTCATTACCACTAGCTTCGGCCACTTTTTTGTAATGTTTAATAGCTGAGGTATCTTGGCCTAATTTCTCGTGACATAGGGCTTTGTAGTAATTTGCAATGACCACAAATCCACCATTGGGGATTTCGTTTAGGTATTTACCAAAACCAACAATGGCTTTATCACAATTATCAACATCGTAAAAATCAAAGGCCGAGTTATATAAAAGGCTATCTTTCTCCGAAGCGGTTACCTTTCCTCCTCTGGACATAAACCAATCAACGTACTTTTCTGGTTCACCTTGGCCCGCATACAAACGTTTCACTTGTTGAGCTGCGGTTCTAGCCTCTGCTGTTCCGGGGTATTCATCAAATAGCCGAGTGTACATTTCGAGAGCTATAGCTAATCGATCGGTGGATTCGTATATTCTTCCTAAATTGCTGTAGCACCTTACCACTAATGAATGTCCTTTAAAATCATCTACTAAATACATGAAATTCTTTTCGGCTTCTGAGTAATTTCCTTTGACCCAATATTCAGCACCTAATTCGTAATAGGCTTCTGAAATATACCTGCTACTGTTATGCTCAGAGATAAGACGTCTCATCACTGAAATCTTCTCGTCGTACTTTTTCTGCAGTCCATACAGTATTCCTGTTTGATATAAGGCATAATCTGCATCGATTGCTTTCTTACCTGTGGTGTAGGCATAACTATTAATGGCCTGCGCATATTCCCTCGAGGCAAAATAGCAATCTCCCATTCTTAAATACGCGTCATTTATCAAACGATCTGCATAATTTCCTTGGCCTAAATGTTCAATAAATTTCTTGAAGTATGGCGCGGCAACAGCATAATTTTTTTGTGAATACTGTGTGTATCCATACCCGTAGTATGCTAAGGGATAAATCTCTTCTTTGGAATTCCCAGTATTCATATAGCTTTGATAAAGGTTTGCGGCTCCTGTATACTTTTCTTGATTGGTGTAGCTCTCTGCTTTCCAAAAAGTTGCTTCACTTGCCAACTGATTGGTTTTTTGTTTCATGCATTTGTCAAACATAGCATTTGCCTCGTTCCAACGTCTTCCTTTAAAAAGTTCCATTGCTCTAGCTAAGGTTACTCTTTGATAGATTTCTTTTTCTTGAGAATCCATATTCCCCAATGATTCAAGAACTCGAACTGCTTCTTTGTAGTTGTCCGTGTTTAACATCTGCTTGGTCAACAGTTTTTTTGCCTCGCGGCTATATTTTGAATCTGGGTAATTATCAATAAATCGTTGAAGGAGTGTATTGCTATTATTGTCTTCTAATTCAACGGCTAATTTTGCCTGGTTAAATAGCGCACTTTCTGCAATGGAATAATCAAAACTTGCTCTATAAGCCTCGGCAAAGGCATTTAATGCGTCTCTTTTTTTACTTAATTTAAGGTTGGCCATACCCAAGGTATACGCCGCATGTTGTGAAAGAGAATCTCCTTGAAAACCAATGGGCTTAAGCCATTTTACTGCTCTTTGATATTGCCTGGATTTATAATACGAATAGCCAAATTCGTATTTTTCTGAATTCCCTAAATCCTTTGGAGTATACTTTGTTTTAACAAAATATTCTGAGGCTTTTGAAAGGTTATCTAAACGGTAATAGCATTTTCCTTTGAGGAGATTCAGTGCATCATTCTTCCTATGGCTCAGTCTTTCTAGAGTAGCCAAGCATCGGGTATATTCTCCCTGGGCATATTGAATTTGAGCTATATACTCTTTTACATCTTTAGGCCCATTATCCTCTATGCTTTTAAAACTTCGATAAGCCTCCGCAAAATTACCCTTTTGGTAAGCACAATAACCAAAGTAATAGGTGGCTAATATCTTATATTGGGAAGATATTTTGGTTAATGGCTTTAAGGTCTCATAAGCTCGGTCATACTTTTTTGTTACCACCTGACTATACCCAAATCGATAATAATATTGAGTCCTATCATCTTTGGATATGGCTAGCTTATCAACGGATTTATAATATCGGCGAGCGGTGGAATATTTCTTTTGTGTATAATAATGATTACCTAAGGCCAAATTGGCCATATGTGTTTTATGTGAACCTGGATTTTTCTCAAGAAAATTTAGAACGGAGAATTCTCCGTCTGAATTTTTCGCTAACAACTTAGACAGCGCCAAATAATACTGCGCCTCTGACTTGGTGATTTCCGAATCGGGACTTTGTTCCAAATAAAGTTGAAACTGAGCAATAGCTGCGTTAAACTTCTTTTCATCGTACAGCTCCATACCCCTTTGCATATTTACATTTGGGTATTGACTATAGTCATGTTTTTGAGCCTTTGCACAAATGCTGCTGATGCTAAAGATAATAAGAAATAAATACTTCATGCCTTTTGTTCAAACTTACAACGATTTGAAAAGGGTGTTTCATGCATTTTTACCCTTAAGCCCTACCTGTATATTTTACTTGAATTCTGCTTCAGTTAAAGGGGCCTTTCTCTTCAGGGTTGGGTGGAAGATCCTTCTTATTAAACAGCATTAATTGCTCTGGTAATAGTCTAAATGTCTTTCGATGATGATCGGTAGATCCATACACACTTATAGCAGCTCTGTGTGCCTTAGTTGGATAGCCTTTATTCTTATTCCAATCATATACAGGAAACTCCTGGTGCAGGTCTTGCATACACTCATCTCGATGAGTTTTAGCTAGTATGCTAGCCGCTGCAATATTTAGGTATTTCCCATCTCCCTTTACAACAGTTTGGTGCTTGATGTTTTTATACGGTTTAAATTTATTCCCATCCACAGCAATATGTGCTGGTTCTATATTTAATAAATCCAGCGCTTTGTGCATGGCTAAGATACTCGCGTGCAAAATATTAATTTTTTCAATTTCTCGTGGATTACCTATTCCCACCGCCCAGGCAACGGAAACTGACTCTATCTCAAGCCTCAATTCATTTCTTACTTTCTCTGATATCTTTTTGCTATCATCGAGCCAT
>JAURQA010000229.1 GCA_030836345.1 Bacteroidota bacterium | reverse complement strand
CCCTGTATTTGCTATGGTTCTTTTTTTAGACCAGTAAACCAGTACTTTGCCTGAACATAATATACTTGAATCATTTGAACCCTTTAAGCATAATACTTGAGCTATAGATCCCCAGCTTTTATCTTTATTACTAATAGGCTCATCGATTCGAATATGAACTGTTTTGGAGGTATTAAATTCCTTTTGTTTCCAAAAAATTGAATGGTTTTGGGATGCTTGCGAATAAAAACCCAAAATAAACCCTAAACAGCCGTGGCTCAATAATAAAAAAAAGCCTGCTGCTATTTTTAGCTTTATTTTTTTTTGATAAAAAAAGGCAATGGCCACTAAAAAAAGAACCATAGCAAATACAGGGACCACGCCAGTGCGCAGCTCCACAGCATCTGCGAATAAAGAAATAGCGATTCCTGTTGCTAGTGCTGTAAAAAGCCTCGCAAACGGAACAGCCTTCAGATCTTATTCGAAAAATTTAATAATAAGTCGCTTAAACTCGTCAGCGGACTCTTGTTTCCGGTTCCATTCCAATTGATTATACATGTCTTCATAGGCCATTAATGCTTCAGTTAAGTTTGATTTTTCTAGGTTTGAAACAAAGGTAGCATAAGAATCAATATCTCCTCTAAATAATTTATTAATGTATTCGAATCTCCGAGTCATGGAAACCTCTTTTGAAAAGTTTTCTGAGGATTTATCTTTATTATTTGAAACAAGCTGTTCCATCAGCGGCTTCCCTGACTCCTGGACTTCTGGCTCAGCTTCTGAGATAGGAATCTCTTTCACTTCTTCTTGGGACTCCTCTAAAGGTGTTTGAGTCTCTAATGAATCATCATTGATTGAATTCAATCCTTTTTCAGCTATTTCAGATTCCATAAACTGTTGGGAACTCTCCGAAACGGATAAGTCTGAAAGGATATAAGCCTGTGAACATAAATTTTTTATTTGCTTTAATTGGGATATTCCATAGTGAATCATGCCGTTTTTTTGCTCCGGTTGATTTAATATTGCCAACTCATTTAGAACATGTCGAAGTTTATCTGAAGAATTATCCATAATGCTTTATTTTTCAACACAAATAACATCAAAAAAATTGGCAATTGTATGACAAGCTTTACACTTATTTACGGCTGTATGTTTTCTGGGAAAACAACGAAGTTGATTGAGCTATATCAACATTGTGGTTTTGAACAAGAAGAGATCATTGTAGTAAAACCCGTTATTGACAATCGGTTTGTTGCAGATAAGGTAAATAGCCACAGCGGACTAAATATGCCTGGCATGCGGATAAAACACCCGGAACAAATTGAAAGTTATATCACGGATACAACAAAAATTATATTTATCGATGAGGTGCAATTTTTTGGTTCTAGAGTGGGAACCATTATCCAGAATATACTTGCGCAAGGTATAGCGGTTGTAGCTAGTGGACTTGACCGCGATTATCTACATAAAGACTTTGGGCCAATGCCCGATTTAAAGAGAATGGCAGATAATAATATTGCGCTAACGGCGCGTTGTCATCTGTGTGATGAGAAAGGTACCCATACGTTTAGAACGGTTAAGAATGATTCACAAATTCTGGTTGGCCATGATGACATGTATCAAGCTCGATGTGAAAAACATTGGGATGAAGGTATGAAAGCCTTATCGGATTAGTCTTTTAAAGCGGTTATTGTACCTACTTCTGGCATTGCGCTGCGAATGGCTTGTTCTATTCCCGCGGTCATGGTCATTTCGCTCATGCTGCATGAAGAACAAGCGCCCAATAGCTTAAGCACAACGTCTCCATTATCTGTAATTTCAACCAGCTCAACATCTCCCCCATCCTTTTGGAGATAGGGACGTATAGAATTCAGTGATTCCTGCACTTTTGTTGGTGTAATGGTGCTGCTCATGAAGTACAAAAATACAATCTAAATGGTTCTAATTCAATGATTAAGTTTGTGAAATAGACTTTTTATAATGCTAGAGACTTAAATCTAAAATACCTCATTTGATGGTATGCGCAATCCTCAACCATTCGTGGAGGCCAGAATGCTGACTCGTTTGATCACTTCATCTGCAATTTCACTAAAATTAGAGTGAAATTGTTCGTCTTCAATTTGACCCGTGTCTGCTAAGCCTTGAATGTTTGATTGAAAAGGAAGTTCTCCTAAAAAGGGAATTTTACGCTCTTCGGCCAAATCTTTGGCTCCATCTTTACCAAAAAGATAATATTTATTATTTGGTAACTCGGGAGGGGTAAAGTAGCTTAAGTTTTGCACCATGCCAATAATGGGTTTATTGATGGCTGGCTGGGTGAACATATCAATAGCTCTCACCACATCAGCAGTACTCATTTTTTGTGGAGTACTTACCATTACGATTCCGCTCACTCCGTTTAATTGACTCAAGCTAATTTGCACATCGCCTGTTCCTGGAGGTAAATCAATGATAAGGTAGTCTAAATCGCCCCATATTACATCGCGTGTGAATTGTTTGAATGCACTGCTTACCATAGGGCCGCGCCAAACAATGGCCTGATCTGTTTTGGTTAAAAACCCAATACTCAATAGCTTAACTCCAAATTTTTCATGAGGAATCATCATATCTACACCCTCTTGCTTCTGAACCAATGGTGCATCGTAAATATCAAAAAGAGTAGGAACTGATGGACCATAGATGTCTGCATCTAACAAGCCTACTTTAGCTCCTTTTTTGCTCAAGGACATAGCTAAACCAGCTGCAACAGTACTCTTCCCCACTCCCCCTTTTCCACTGGCTACAGCAATGATATGTTTCACCCCTTTAACCTCGGAATTCTCTGGTGCTTTCATATTGTGAGTCACGTGAATATCCACTTCTGCCTCTTGGTTAACCAAAAGTTTAACAGCATTTACACAGGCATTGTGCAGCATCTCTTTCATTGGACATGCCGGGGTCGTTAAAACCAAATTAAAGGAAACCTTGTTTCCCTCAATTTTTAGCTTCTGAATCATGTTGAGCGTGACCAAATCCTTCTTTAAATCGGGATCTTCAACATTGCTTAGTGCCTTTAAAATAGCCGCTTCTTTCATTTATTTTTAAATATTCCTGCTATTCTATTGAAGAATCTCTTCTCAAATTCCCAAAAAAAAGCAAATTGTCCAAACAACCATCCATAAGCCAATAACAAGAGATTATAGAAGGGCAAAATAATCCAATAATAGGTGTACGTGAACCAACGAGCGTCTGCAAAAACATACGTCTGCAAGTATTTCTTGAGGAGCATTACCGACGTACCTGTCAGTGCAAAAACCAGGAGTATTATCCCTGCAGTCCATGCATTTTTTACGTTCCATCGGCGTTGAAGTTTTTGTAGGAAACCCAAGTTGCAAAAATAAGTCCAAATGACTTTGGAACATGCTTTTTTACAAGAAATAATTATTAAACTAAGTGTAAATAGATCGGGCTAAGCTCATGCTCTTTTGAACCTCTTTTAGGTCTAAGTCTATAGGTTCTTTTTCACTAAAAAATTGGATCAGATGTTCAGTAGCAATATTTCCAACTAAATCATTTCCTGCCATAGGGCAACCGCCTACTCCATAAAAAGCGCCATCAAATCGCAGGCATCCTGCGTTGTAGGCCTCTTCAATTTTTGTCTGCCAATGAGCGGGTTCCGAATGAAAATGAGCACCAAATTCAACGGAAGGGTGCCGGGACACTAACTTGGAAAACAAATAATTAATGTCTTGAGATTGCGCCTGACCCACCGTGTCTGCTAAGGATATTGTTTGAATACCGAGAGAGGCAATTTTATCTGCCCACTCTATTACTTCATCTCTTCGATACTCCTCTTCATAGGGGTTTCCAAAAGCCATAGATATATAAGCAACTACTTTCTTAGAACTCGCATCCGCAATGTCTTTAATGCTTTTCAATCTAAAAAATGCATCTTGCCTACTGGCATTTGTGTTTTTACGTTGAAACATTTCGGAAACTGAAAATGGATAACCTAAGTAAGATACTTGTGGAAAAGCAGCAGCCCTAACCGCTCCCCTCTCATTGGCCACAATAGTCAATAGCTTTGTATCACCCAAATCTTCATTTTCCAATGCCCGGAGCATTTCAGGAGTATCGGCCAACTGAGGAATGTGCTTTGAGCTTACAAATGATCCGCAATCTATGGTGTCAAATCCGCATTTAATGATGGATTTCATTAAATCAATTTTATTTTTCGTAGGAATAAATTCATGAATCCCTTGCATGGCATCTCTGGGACATTCAATAATTTTTATTTCCTTATTCATTCTATAAGTGTTCGAAAAAATATTGGCTTACTTTTTTATACAAGTGAATGCGATCTCGCCCGTATACATTGTGTTGGTGTCCCGGGTAAAAAAAGTAATCTAAATTGTCTCTTCCACTAGAAATATTTGCCTTCAGGTAATTTAAGGAGTGTTGCCAAACAACTACATTGTCGTCCATTCCGTGGATCATTAGTAAACGACCGTCCAGATTATTTACGTGCGTAAGCAAATTGGCTTGCTTGTAGCCTTCTTTATTTTGACTTGGCCGATCCATGTAGCGTTCTCCATACATAATCTCATACATTTTCCAATCAATGACTGGACCTCCGGCAACTCCTACTTTATATATTCCTGGATAGCGACTCATCAAAGAGGTTGTCATAAATCCTCCAAAAGACCAACCATGCACTCCTATTCTATTTCCATCTATATAGGGAAGACGTTTTAATTGATTTACCGCATATACTTGATCTTCCATTTCATGAGTACCTAACTTTCTATGAATAATGCTCTCAAAGGCAAATCCTCGATTGGCTGAACCTCGGTTATCAATGGTATGTACAATATATCCATTTTGTGCCATGTAATAAAACCACAAATTTCCTCCGCCCATCCAAGACTCTCGAATCATTTGCGCATGCGGACCACCATAAACGTATACAATGGCCGGATATTTTAGATTTCTATCAAAACCAGGCGGGTAATAGGTTCGCGTATACAAAGCTAATCCGTTTTTAATAATAGGATGGATTTCCATTCGACCCAAATCATACTTAGCTATGGGATTAGGCGAATTGAGAATGGTATTAACCAACGTTCCATCCATTTTTAAAATACTGTAAGACCGGGGTACTCGAGTGCTGGTAAAATTATCAAGAAACAAAGTCATGGCGGTATTGAAAGTGACTCCGTGCGTTCCTTTTCCTGCAGTAAGTTTCTTTATATTAGGGTTGGCTTTAGTGATGGATGCATGATATACATGTCTCTCCAATGGACTTTCGCCAGTACTTTCGAAGTAGACTCCTTTACCTGACTTATCAAACCCAATAATTTTAGTTACTACCCAGTTTCCCTTGGTCACTTGATGCTCTTTTCCTCTTTTATCATACCAATAGATATGATTGAAGCCATCTTTTTCTGATTGCCATAAAAACCCATTTCCATCTG
>JAURQA010000228.1 GCA_030836345.1 Bacteroidota bacterium | reverse complement strand
TTTTGGAATTGTTTTAGCTTTTTCTTTACTATTTAGGAGTTTAGAATTTTTCACTGAGCGTTTTTTTTGGCTACCAGCACTCGCATTTAGTGTAAGTTCTATTAGTACCAAATTGCATTTAGCCATTGTTAAACGAACCAGTATTAAAGATATACTTATACTTTTAAAAACAAGCTTCGTTGGCTTTGTTTTAACATTGGCAGTTGAATCTATATATCAACCAAATCTTGATATTATATTTTCGTATATTCTTTTGTTTTGTTGCTTTAGCATCGTTTTAGTTCTTTACAGGGCTCTATCTAGTTCATTATCGGTAAAGGGAAAAAAGGGAAAGACCCAAACAACCTATTGGATCTATGGAGCAGGAACGGCCGGCCAATTGACCTATACTGCACTAAAGCCTAAGGCAAGCGTACAGGGTTTTATTGATGATAATCCCAGTGTCCAAAACAAAACGATTGATGGCCTAAAAGTATATTCATTTAAAACGGCTTGTGATAAAATGGGTGATTATCTAGAACACGAAATAATTGTTGCCATCCAAAACATCTCCCCATTTGATAAATCAGAAATAGTAGAACGATTTATTCAAAAAGGCATTTCGGTAAAGGTGGTTCCAGCCATAGAAGATTGGGCCAAAGGGAAACTTACTTTTAATCAAATTAAACCAATAAATGTAGCTCAGCTATTAGGTAGGAGAGAAATAGATTTAGATTTGGACCATCTAAAAAATCATTTGACAGGAAAAATAGTGCTTGTAACCGGTGGGGCGGGTTCAATAGGTGCCGAACTTGTTAAGCAAATTGCCCATTATAATCCGAAGAAAATAATAATTATTGATCAGGCAGAAACACCCGTTTTTGAACTGTACCATTTGCCAAAGCAAAGCAACTCATCCACGGTTTATGAGGCATATATTGGAAGTATTACAGATGAGAAGTTTCTGGATGAAATATTTAGCATTCATAACATAGATATCGTTTACCATGCGGCTGCTTACAAACATGTTCCGGTTATGGAATTTAATCCCTTGGCCGCCGTGCGTACGAATATATTTGGAACAGCACTTTTGGCTAATAAAGCCAACGAATTTGGGGTAGCAAAGTTCCTTTTTGTTTCCACCGATAAGGCAGTTAGACCTACCAATGTTATGGGCGCAACAAAGAGGGCTGCAGAAATTTATATTCAGTCAATAAATGAGAAATCTAAAACATCCTTTATAACCACTCGTTTTGGGAATGTTTTGGGTTCAAGCGGTTCGGTTATTCCTATTTTTAAGAAGCAAATAGAAAACGGAGGGCCTGTAAGAGTTACACATAAAGATATCACGCGATATTTTATGACTATTCCAGAGGCCTGTCAATTGGTTTTAGAGGCCTGTTCTATTGGTAAGGGAGGAGAAGTTTTTGTATTTGATATGGGTAAATCAATAAAAATTTATGATTTGGCTGTCAAAATGATTTATTTATCTGGGCTGGAAGTTGGAAAGGAGATAGATATTGAAATTGCAGGATTGCGTCCTGGGGAAAAGTTATACGAAGAGTTAATTACAGAAAGTGAGAAATCTGTGCCTACTCATCATCCAAAAATTATGATTAGCAAAGTAAACCCCCTTCCATTTAAGGAAGTAGAGGCTTTTATGAATCAGTTATCAGAGCAATTAAAGTCTATGGATAATAAAACAGAGATTATAAAATCCATCAAAAATTTTGTACCCGATTATAAGAGTAATAACTCAGTTTTTGCTGCATTGGACAAGTAATGAAAATATTTAACCATAATCAACCAGTTACAGATCCCTCTGATATTTTGGCGGTTACTAAAATTTTGGAAAGCAATATGCTTTCAAAATCCAGCGTAACCCAAAGTTTAGAAGCCAGCTTGGCCGAATATTTGGGTAAAAGTTATGGATTATTTACAGGGAATGGGTCTCAAGCCATGGCTCTTTTATTGGAAGGCCTGGGTGTTTCATCTGGAGATGAAGTTATCATGCCTTCTTATGTATGTGAAAAGGTTTTATTAACTGTTCAAGCCATTGGGGCTAAACCAGTGTTATGCGATACCAATGCTTTTTGGGTGGTGAGTTTTGAATCTATTAAATCTAAGATATCAAAAAAAACCAAAGCCATAATAGTGGTGCATACCCAGGGGATAAATGGGTATGACGAACAACTAAAAACATTGAACATCCCAGTGATAGAGGATACTTGTCAAAGCTTTGGCTCTCTAATTAAGGAGAAAAGAACAGGATCGTTTACGGATTATGCCTTTACATCGTTTCATGGAACTAAAACGCTGCCCGGAGGTGAGGGGGGAATGCTCTTTGTTAATGACGAATTTATATACTCTAAAATACAAAAGGAAGCCTCCAATAATCCGAGATATACAAAGGGCACAGATATTATATCGGCTCTAGTATTAAGTCAGTTTAATAGACTTAAAGCCACATTAGAAAAAAGAGAAATACTAAGAGAGGTTTATCGAAATAATATTAATCCAGAATTAAATCAAGATTTTGAGAAGATAGCATACCAATCTATGAAGTTTAAATACTTATTAAAGTCTGCTAAAAACTTTCAAGAGGTAAAATCCCAATTTTTGGAATATGGAATACATGTTAGACAAGGAGTAGACTGCTTGAATCATAGAACTTTGGGTTTGGAAGATGCTTCTTTTCCAAGTTCTGTTTCATTGTATAATCAAACTATTTCCATCCCTATTTTACCTTCTATGACTGAGAACGATGCCCATTTTATTGCAAGTAAGGCCAATGAGATTTTGATGTAATGAAAGAAGTTGCGATCACCTTTGATGTGGACTATACGGATTACCTAAGCAACTCCGTGTTGAGTGATGAGATGGAAGAGTGTTGGGGGTATTTCCAAGAATTTGTGAAAGCGGTACCTCAATTAAAAACAACGTGGTTTATTCGGATAGATAATCAAATCAAAGAGCTTCACGGGGCTGAGGATTTTATATTTCAAAAACATTGCGATAAAATTTCATGGTTAAGAAATAATGGGCATGAGGTGGGTTGGCATTTTCACAGCTATATCAAAGACGGAGAGAAGTGGGTTCAGAATAGTGATGAATCTAAAGTGGTTGAGGAAATGAAGAAGCAAATTCCGTTTATTACAAAGCACGATCTTAAAATTATGAGAATGGGATGGGCTTATCATGGTAATCTAAGCATGAATCTGGTGGATAAAATGGGTTTTTTATTGGATTGCACAGCGCTACCAAGGCCCAACTATCCATGGGAAAATGGGTGCCGAGATTGGTCAACAAGTTCCAAGGAAATATACTATCCTTCTTCAAGTGATTACAGAATTGGTGGTACAGATTCATTGGATATTTTAGAAGTTCCAATAACGGTCTTACCAATAGAAGGTCCTTTTGATACAATTGAAGGAGTTGAAAGGTACATTAACCCTGCTTATAAGACTGAAATTTTTGAGAAAGTATTAAAACATACCTTGTTACCTCAAACTTTCAATACAGTTACTCATCCCTATGAGTTTATTAACGCTAAAGTGGATCATGCTATGCTGTCGTTTAGCAGCAGTAGTTTTTTAAGGAATTTAGAATTATTAAAACAACAAGAATACACGTTTGTCACTATGAGTGATTATGTTAAAAATAAGAAAAGACGAAGTAAATGAATATAGCAGATCAGATTATAAAGCGCATAAAAAGCAACAGAATTAGTTCTACTGAAGTTGCAGATTGCATGAATAAAACAGGTGGAATAAGTCACAAGCTCTATCCTCTAAATGCTAGGCATTTTAATGTAGGGTTTGTAAAATGGACGTATGCTATTAACGAGAGTAATTGGGAACACCATGAGCAAATTCATAACATAGAACCTGGTCAAATTGTAATAACTGAACCCTTTAACTGTGGGGAGAGAGCTATTTTTGGAGACCTAGTAGGAAAGTATTTGATGTTATACAGGCAATGCGAAGCTTTAATTGTACTGGGTAAATTAAGAGACATTCCACATTTAATTAAAGAGAACTATCCTATATGGTTAGAGGGAGTTTCTCCCATAGGAAGTCATAATAAAAAGAATGAGGTAGACCTGGATGAATCTATTAAAAATGAACGTCGAGAAAAATATGATGGTTCGATTGCAGTCTGTGATGATAGCGGAGTTATTATAATTCCCAAAGAATTACATACTAATGAGTTTTTGGAAAAACTAGATTGGATTGAAAATCAGGAGGATATTTGGTTCGACTGCATTGATCGAAGAAAGTGGAGTACTTATGAAACGGTTTGTCTTAAAAATTACCTTAAAGACGACGATAGCAATAAGTTCAAACCAACAAAGAGCTAGCTCGACTCAAAAAAGCATTTACCCTAAATTTAAAGATTAGTATAAAGAAGGCTAAAATTAATGATGAAAATAGCGATACTGGGAGCTAGTATATACAACATTGCTGTATATGAAAGTCTAAAAGCTAATGAGTATTACACTATTGCTATTGACGGTGATAAGAACGCACCAGCCGCTAAGATTGCTGATAAATTCATACCAATTGACTTTTCCAATAAAGAGCTCCTACTGGAAACTTGCAAAAGGGAAGAAATTGATGCGATAATGCCCATAAATGAGTGGGGGGTGCTTCCCTCTGCATACGTATGTGATAAAATGGGCCTTGTGGGAAACAGTTTAAAAACAGCAAATAATGCAACGGACAAGGGACTGATGCGCACTTGTTGGATGGATTTAAAGCAAGGAAATCCAACATTTTTTGTTTTTGAAACAATAAAAGAATTAGAACAAAAAATTGAGCTAGTAGGTTACCCTTGTATTATTAAACCCACATTTAGTGGTGGTGGTGGAAGAGGTATTTCTGTTGTAAAAAGTCCTGAAGATTTGAAATGGGCTTACGATTTTGCAAAAGCGGATGACCAAAACAATTCGTTGATATGTGAGGCGTTTATGGATGGTTTGGAATTAACTATTGAGACCTTAAGTGTGGACGGAGAAGTTCATGTATTAGCCATAAGCGATAAGTATAAACCAAACCTGCGAACCAGGGTATCTACATCTTTAAACTACCCAGCTGATATATCGGTGGAACAAGAAGAGGAAGTAGTAAACTTGATAAAGGAGGCGGTACTTGCTTTGGGAATAATGAACGGAATGGCACATTCAGAAGTTATTCTTACTGCAAACGGGCCAAAAATGGTGGAGACTGGTGCAAGAGGTGGGGGAAGTCATATTTTTCCTTTAATCATAGAAGCCACTTCCGGTATTTCAGCACCCGTAAGTTTTGCTAAGCTATTGGTTGGTGCCAAGGTAGATTTAAAGCAAGTTGAGAAAAAACCTGTGATTTATAGGTTTTTCAATCCTCCTTATGGGATTCTTAAGAGTATAGAAAACTTGGATGAGGTGAAATCTTGGGAAGGGGTATTAACAGTGGGAGTGACCAAAAATCCAGGTGATATCATAGGCGATTTGAAAAATTCTTTGGAAAGGCCAGGATTTACTGTTGTTACAGCAAAAACAAGAAAAGAAGCCGTGCAATTAGCAGATAAGGTAGAAGAAACATTAAAGTTTGTTTTAGAAGAGACTAAATAATGAAAGTTGCCTGCATAGGAAATATGAACAATATCATTTCCCCAACTGCCCAATACTTGGCAAAGATGGGTCATGAGGTTGATTTGTTTTTACTCTATGAATATGATCATTTTGAACCTAAGGCCGACTATGTAGACTCCAATGATATGGCTTTTAATATCAAGAAAATTGATATGGCTTTTGCCGAAGTGATGCAGGTTCCAAAAAAGGAATTACAAAAGGCCTTTGAGTCCTATGATTTTTTTGTAGGGACAGACTATGCTCCTGCTTTATTGGCTAGGATTAACAAAAGGTTAGATTACTTTGCTTGGGCAGGAACAGATTTATTTGACTGGCCATTTTATACCTCAAACTACATGTTGCCGCATTCTTGGGAATGCGATAAAGCGCTTACTGCCAAATTACAATTGGAAGGAATTAGAAATTGCAGATATCTTCCCATGAGTCTGAACAATGACTTTATACTTAACGTTGTTAAAAAAACAGGAACAAAAGCTAAAATAATTAGTCCAATTCCTTTTATATATTACCCCTATCTGCCGAAGATTGATTCATTAAGCAGCCCTTCTATCAATAAAGTAGAAGAACTTAAAAATAGAACAGATATATTATTGGTTCAACAAGGCAGGCAGTGGTGGAAGACAGCACCGATAAAACTTTCTAAAGGCAACGATGTATTTCTTAAAGGAGTAGCAAGCTTTATCAAACAGAGACCTGAGGTAAAAGTGGGTATCGTCCTATTTGAATATGGTGCAGATGTGCAGGCCAGTAAAGATTTGATACATGAGCTGGGCCTGACCGATTCAGTTATTTGGATCCCAACCATTCTTAGAAAAGAATTACTAAAAATTCTAAAACTGGGGGATATAGGAATAGGACAGTTTGGTGAAGAAAGTTGGTATTTGTATTGTTCGAATGCTGAAATTATAGCATCTGAAGTTGCTTATTTGGGCTATAGAGATGACAAGTACTGCCATGAAAAAAAGTGCGAAATCTATCCCATGATGAATGCGAATACCGAGGATGAAATAGCGGCATCCTTACTCGATTTTAAAGACAAACCTGCTAAGTATAAAAACCAATCGAAGGAAGCATTTATGTGGTTAAAAAAATATAATGAGGAGCGTTTCCTAGAGAATATTAAAAAGGCCATGAATGAAAACAAAAAGAACAAATTATCACTATCTTCTCGCTTAAGCATTAAAAAGAGAATAGTGACAAATGCCTTTATAAAAATTGCAAATAAACTCATTTTGCTTACCAAGAGTAAATGGTTAAAACAAGCAATTCTTGAGAGACCCGCTTAAATAAAAGAACATACTTGTCCAAGTCAATAACCATATTTACAGAATCGTTCCCCTTAGGAAAAGGAGAAATATTCTTAAAAGGAGAGTTAGAGTCTTTAACCAAGGCATATGATGAGATTATTCTCATGCCCATGGGTATTTCAAATGCAAAACCTGTTTGGTATAAGGGGATAGAACCCGAAATTTCTGGAAAATTACCGCGTTTAAAAACACTGGTTAAATCTCATTGGAGGCAGCTTTTTTCAATACTAAAGATGGAAAGAAAAGCCTCTAAAAATGGTATATACCTAAAAAAACCACTTTACTTTTTAAAAATGCTTTTGTATGCACTAAAAAAGGCATACGAGTTAAATCGAGTGTTACCAAAAGAAACGGAACTATACTCCTATTGGTACTCCAATTGGACTTTAAACATTAGCTTGTTAAAAGCCATTTTACGTCCTAATGCCAGTTGGGTTTCTCGGACTCACGGTTTCGATGTAGACGTTCAGCAAGTAGTAAGTGGGTATTACCCTTTTCGCAAGTGGAACAATACTCAATTGAATAAGGTGATCTGCATCTCCAGCTATGGCAAGCAATTATTTACCAGAGATAATCCAGAGTATAAGGGAGAAGTGGAGGTGAGTTATTTAGGGATTGGAGAACAAGGTTTTGCGCCAATACCTAAAGGGAAAACCTATATCATTGTTTCCTGTAGCAGTGTAATCCCCTTAAAAAGATTGGATAAAATGGCCTCTATTTTGAGCTATTTGAACCGCAGGGTTTTATGGGTTCATTTTGGGGATGGCCCCGATATGGGGAGAGTGAACAAATACTTAGATCGCTTACCAGACAACATTGGCTATGAGTTTAAGGGAAAAACTCCCAACAAGGAAATATTACAGTATTATCAAGAAAACGAAGTGGATCTGTTTATGAATACGAGCAAGTTGGAAGGCATTCCCTTCTCAATGATTGAAGCCGCCGCCTCTGGCATACCTATTGCCGGATTTAACATTTGTGGTATTCCTGAAATCATTACTAAATATATGGGTGTATTGCTAGATGAGTCTATAAGCAACGAGGAAAATGCAGATAAGATTAAATCATTCCTACTAAGTGCTTTGGGGCGCAATGAAAAATATAGAAAAAACATTCAATTGGAAATAAATAGAACGTTTAGTTCGGACATTAATTATCAAAAATTCACCAAAATTATTGCTTCATAGATGTGTGGGATAGCTGGAATATTAAGATTTGACGGAACATCCATTCGAGATGGTGTTTTAGAAAAATTCACCAATGCCATGGAGCATAGAGGTCCGGATGCCAGTGGTTTTGAGTTTTTTGAAAACAGGCAACTGGGGTTTGGACATCGACGTTTAAGCATTTTAGATTTAAGCGAAGCCGGAAAACAACCCATGTCTTATGCAGATGGTAGGTACTGGATTTGCTATAATGGGGAGATTTTTAACTTTATAGACATAAGAAAAGAGTTAGAATCTAAAGGTTTTACATTTAGAACCGAAACAGATACAGAAGTAGTTTTAGCTGCTTATATAGCTTGGGGCAGGGATTTCCTTCATAAGCTTAACGGAATGTGGGCCATGGCTATTTGGGATCGTGAGGAAAAAGAACTTTTTCTAAGTAGAGATCGTTTTGGTATTAAACCTTTTTACTTCCATTTCTCACCCGATAAATACCTTGCTTTTGCAAGTGAAACCTATGCGTTTAAACATTTATCCGAATTTAATAGGCGTTTAAATGTCTCTCATGCAAAAGCCCAACAATCAGATATATATGCCTTAGAAGGAAGAGGCTTGAGTTTGTATGAGGGACTTTACAGTATTATGCCAGGTCATTCAGCTGTGCTTAGGATGGATAGTTCCAAGCTCAATCAGAAACGTTGGTACGACATCACAAAGGTTAAAAGCAATGCTAGAGGTAAAAGCCTTGAAGAAAACGCAAAAGAGTTTTATAATCTATTCTATGATGCGTGTAAACGCAGATTAATTAGTGATGTTCCTGTAGCGTCTGCCCTAAGCGGTGGATTAGACTCAAGCAGTGTTTATTCAACCGTAAATACCATTATTAGAGATGGCGGTACCCAGCGAGTAAATGAAAACTCGCAACAAGCATTTGTTGCCACCTTTGCAGGTCTAGAGGTAGATGAAACAAAATATGCGAAAAGCGTTATTTCATTTGTAGATGGAAAAGGAAATTATATCCCTCATGAGAATGTAAACATCGATCTTTTAGAGAAAGAAACTGCCCTATATGATACATTAACCAACAGGCCTTTGTATTCCATTTCTTCGGTATACCGTGGAATGAAACAAGCAGGTATTACGGTTTCCTTAGACGGACATGGAGTGGATGAAATGCTCTATGGGTATAAAGACATGGTATACAATCTATACAATGATGCTCTAAGAACAAGAAAGGCTGATACAGCCAAGAGCATTTCGAATGTGCTAAAATTGCTATATCATACAAATAGTCATACAGAATTAAACAATAGGTTCGAATCTGAATTGGCCGTTATGAATAGCACTAAAAGCAGGTTCAAAGGAATGCTTAAGAAAGCCCTACTACCCATGATTAAACCTGACGTAGTTTTAAGGGAATCCTATGCATGGCCAAATTTTAAAGAAGTAGTAGGGGAACCCTATGATTTTAGTGGAATGGAAATACCTGACCGAATGGTGCACAATGAGTTTTTCCAGCGCACTTTACCAAGTTTATTAAGAAATTTTGACTTTGCTGGTATGGCAAATAATATAGAAATTAGAATGCCCTTTATGGACTATCGCTTGGTAGAGTTTGTCTATGGTCTTCCCTTAGAACATAAAATTGGGGGTGGCTTTACAAAGTATATTGTTAGGGAGGCCTTAAAAGGCCATTTACCAGAAAATGTAAGAGCTCGAACCTTTAAAGTAGGAATTGGTTCACCCTGGGAATATTGGTGCAAGAATGAATTAAAAGAGTGGCGTGGCGATATGCTCGGTAGTCAAGCGGTAAAAGAAGCAAAAAACACCTTAGGAGAAGATTGCAATGATTGGGAACTAATTAACCTTGCATTAATTAGATGAAAATTAAGTACTTAGTCGCTTCCGAAAACCCATTTACCTCCGTTGGTCAAAAAGCTAGGGGTCAACTAAAAGGCTTTTTAGATAATGGAATAAATGCAGAAATCGTATTTATTGGTTTTGGTAAAGCAGCTGATAAGATTAAGAATATTAGCCAAATAGAGCTAAAGCAACCCTCAAGTAATTTCTTATTGCAAAGGAGACAACAAAAGGTAATACACCATAAAATTAAGGAAATTATTGAAGAGAATTACTCAAAAGTAGATTTCTTCTACCTTCGGTTTCCGGGCAGCTCAAAAGCATTATGGAAAACGGCTAAGAAGTATGGAAAAAAGCTTATTATTGAAACACAAAGCACCGGATTTGAAGAGTTGGAAAGCAGAAGAAGAGACAGGCCTTTTCAGTTTAATTTATCTTGGCTCCTAGACTGGTGGCAATTCTATTTCTTGCCAATTCGAGCTGCAAAAAAGTACCAGCTGCGAATATTTTCGGCTGCATGGAAAGTAGTTTTTGTAACCAAAGAAATTCAGGAAAAGGTGAATATTCCAAATAGCCTTTTAATACCTAATGGTTTTGAGGAACCTGAGTACGTTGAGTTAGCCCAGCCTGCAACAAGTGAAAAGCAAACCTGGCTCTTTTTAAAAGGATCTTCCGGAAGTTTGGATTATGATGGCCTCGATAGAATTATTGCCTCAATGGATAAAAGTAATTTCAAGGAGAACATTACCTTGCGCATTGCAGGAAAACTAAGTAAAAGCCAACAGTTGAGGATAAAAAACAAAACGTATATTAAAGCGCTGGGCTTCTTGAACAAAGATGAAGTAATACAGCAACTAAAATTGAGCCATCTAGGCATTGGAACCATGTCCTTGTACAAGAAAAATTTAAATGAGGCCAGTGCTTTAAAAGTAAGACAATATGCCTATCACGGATTGCCCTTTGTAATCGGTTACCACGATTCCGATATATCAGAAATAGATGCGTTTAAAGGATATTTTATGCAAGTGCCCAATGATAATTCCGAATTGCCCATAACCGAAATTTACAATTGGGCTAAAAAAGCCAATACCATAGAAAATAGACAGGAGTTGAGCGAACTTAGTTTAAAACACCTCTCATGGACCAGCAAAATGAAAGTACTTATAAATGCCTTACAATGAATTATAAAACTGCAATAATACTAGCGCCACATACGGATGATGGCGAATTGGGTTGCGGAGCAACCATCCATCATTTATTGATGCAAAACACCAAAGTATATTACGTTGCTTTTAGCACGTGCCGAAGATCCTTGCCGGAAGGAACCCCTGCAAACACCTTAGAATTAGAGGTTAAAGAAGCAGTGAAAATTTTAGGCCTGCCGGAAAAGAATCTTATACTATGCGATTATGATGTTAGAGACTTCCCGAGTCAAAGACAAGCAATACTTGAAAAAATGGTTGTGTTAAGCAAAGAAATAAACCCCGATGTGGTGTTTTTGCCAAGCAGCACAGATACCCACCAAGATCATCAAGTAATCCATAACGAAGGGTTACGCGCATTTAAGAAGAGCAGTGTTTTGGGGTATGAAATGCCTTGGAACAATACCGTATTCACCTCAAATACATTCATAAAATTAAAGAAGCAAAATATCGAAAAAAAGCTAGAGGCCCTCAAAGCATACAAATCGCAGGAGGGTAGAACGTATTTGAACCGAGAATTCATCATGGGATTAGCTAAAGTACGAGGGGTACAAGCAGCTACTGACTATGCCGAGGCCTTTGAAGCCATTAGAATTATAATATAATTTATATTGAAAAAGATTGTTACAGTTATCGGAGCAAGACCCCAGTTTATTAAGGCTGCACCCGTGAGTAAAGCCTTAATAGAGGCAGGTATTGAAGAAGTTCTAGTCCATAGTGGTCAGCATTACGACGCCAATATGAGTGATGTTTTTTGGCAGGAGCTTGGCATTCCAGAAGTAAAATACCACCTCCAAGTAGGGAGTGGAACACATGCCCAGCAAACCAGCCAAATTATGGTAAAGTTTGAAAAGATATTGCTTGACGAAGAAAGCCATGTAGATGCCGTATTGGTATATGGCGATACAAATACAACCTTAGGGGTTGCCCTGGTAGCTAGTAAATTAAATATTCCAATCATTCATGTAGAGGCTGGTTTGCGCAGTTTCAATAGAGAAATGCCTGAGGAAATCAACCGCATTTTAACAGATAATATTTCTGAATATTTATTTTGTAGTTCCGAAGTGTCCATAGCACAATTAAAGAAAGAGAACATCCAAGGCAAGGCCTTTAAAGTAGGAGATGTAATGTACGATGCTTTTTTGCTGTTTAGCGAAATGTCTCAAGATAAACCAAGTAACAAAATATCAGAAGACCCATTTTCTATATTCACACTTCATCGGCAGAGCAATACAAAAGATGCTAACCAGGTAAGTAGAATCATCCGTCAACTAGAAGCTGTTCCTCATAAGGTCCTTTGGCCTATTCATCCGCGCATTGCACAATGGAAAGACGACTTGGAAATTCCCTCAAATGTGGAACTCATTGAACCCATAGGGTATTTAGAAATGTTACAAGCATTACAAGAATGCAAATTTGTATTTACCGATTCGGGCGGTTTGCAAAAAGAAGCGTATTGGGCCAGAAAACAGTGTTTTACATTACGGGATGATACCGAATGGGTAGAAACCCTAGAAGGAGGTTGGAACACTTTAATTAAATTAAATAGCGAAACCATCGCAGATAAAATTTCAAATGAACCAAGTACTCCTTGGAAACCGCTTTATGGTGATGGGCAAGCCGCCTATAAAATTGCAGAAATTTTAAAATAGGCATGGGGCAAATAATTCCATCACTATAAACAAATTTAGGATAGGTATTAACTTTAAATACCATTATATACTTGCTAAAATACCATGTTAGAAAAAATCAAAGGAATTTTTAGACATACATTCTTTTACCGGCAATTGCATAAAATGTATAGGAAAAAAATTATGGCTAAAGAAGCTAAGAATTATCCTTTCAAGCGCAAGCGAATAATAGAAAATTATTCTCAATCCATTAAATATTTAAACGTAGGAGATGGAAGATTTGCCAGAACTAACTGGCGATTATTGGATTATGCCGGCGACGATAGTAACTATAACTACAGAGCTAGCCTGATTGACTATAATATTAACTTGCTTAATCTAGAGCCATGGCCGCTAAAAGGCAATAGCTTTGATATAGTATACTCAAGTCATTGTTTGGAACATTTAACAATGGAGTCTATTGAACATTCATTCAGACAAATTCAACGCATACTTAAACCCGCTGGTATATTTCGCTTAACAGTTCCAGACATTGATTGTGCGTATGAGGCTTTTTTGAACGAAGATTTAGCTTGGTTTGAGACCAATGCCAATGCCCCAGATAAATCATCGATATATTCTCATTTTTTAAATTTTTTCTCCAATAAAAATAGTGAAGAAATTGACAAAATAGCATTTCGAAATGACTTTGAAAAGTTGCCAAAAATAGAATTTCTGAATAAATATATTAATCAAAAAATAGATATGGCTACCCACAGATTCGAGTACCACGCCTCTTGGATTAACTTTGATTTGGTAGAAAAATTAGGTTCTAGCGCAGGCTTTAGCCAAATAATCAAATCGAGTCGCAGGCAATCTATCTCTGAAGAGCTGAGGGACCCCATGTTTGATCACAAGCCTGGGAATGGAAACCTATACGCAGATTTAATAAAATGAAAAAAGTAGAGATTATAGCAGAAATAGCCCAAGCCCATGATGGAAGTATAGGGATTTTACATTCCTACATCGATGCACTTGCAAAGCGAGGAATTGATACGATAAAATTCCAAATGCATATTGCTGAAGCAGAAAGTTCTGACAAAGAACCGTTTCGCATAAACTTTAGTTACGAGGATAATACCCGTTACGATTACTGGCATAGAATGGGATTCTCACTAGAGCAATGGAAGGGAATTAAACAGCACTGTCAAGAGGCAGGTGTTGGATTTCTTTGCAGTCCGTTTAGCATAAAAGCCTGTGAATGGCTAAAAGAGCTTGGAGAAACCCGTGTCAAGATTGCTAGTGGTGAAATAGACAATAAACTCATGCATGACTATATCGCAACATTTGCTAAAGAGGTATTAATTAGCTCAGGTATGAGTACCATTAAAGATTTGAAAATATGCGAAGAGCATTATCTCTCCAAGGGAATTTCTACATCCGTGTTTCAATGCACCACTGCATATCCTACTCCAGCAGAGCAAGTGGGATTGAATGCAATAGAGCAAATGAGAAATAATTTTGATTGTCCAATTGGCTTAAGTGATCATAGTGGAGAAATTTATCCCTCGCTTGCAGCAATAGCTCTGGGAGCAACAAAACTAGAATTTCATGCCGTATTTGACAAAGATATGTTTGGACCAGATGCAAGCAGCTCACTCAGTTTAAATCAAATTGAAACATTGGTAGAAGGAGTCCGGTTTATCCAAAAAGCGCATGCAAACCCTATTGATAAAACCAATGCAGTTAAGTATGATGAACTAAAGGCTATGTTTGGAAAGTCATTGGCCGTAAGGAAAGATTTACCTATAGGCCATGTGATTTCTGTGTCAGATTTAGAATCCAAAAAACCAGCAGGTGAAGGCCACCCAGCTTCAAACTATGAAGATTTATTAGGGAAGAAGATTATTAAGCCCCTGAAGAAGTATAATTTTATAAATTTAAGTGATTGTGAATAAACGTAAAATTTGTGTAGTTGTAACTGCGCGCCCAAGCTATTCTCGTATTAAAACAGCATTGCGAGCTATAACAGAACATCCAGATTTAGAATTACAACTAGTGGTAGCGGCAAGTGCGCTGCTCGATAGGTATGGGAATGCCTTAGAATATATAGAGGCAGATGGCTTTAAGGTAACCGAGAGAGTGTTTAGTGTTTTGGAGGGAAGCAGCAGCACTACAATGGCAAAGACTGCTGGTTTGGGTATTATGGAATTAGCTACAGTATTTGATAATTTAGCTCCAGATATGGTCGTAACAGTTGCAGATCGATACGAAACCATTTCAACCGCTATTGCTTCTAGCTTTATGAATATACCATTGTGTCATATTCAAGGAGGAGAAGTTACAGGAAACATAGATGAGAAAGTACGCCATGCAATTACCAAGCTTAGCGATTTACACCTTGTGGCCAACAAGGATGCTCAGGAACGAGTGATTAAATTGGGAGAAGTTCAAGAGACCGTTCATATCACTGGATGTCCATCCATTGATCTTGCCGATGAAATTAAAAAGAAACCCCTGTTAGATTTTGATCCATGTGAAAAATATGGAGGTGTAGGAAGCTACCTTAATCCAAAAGATGGATATATTGTAGTGCTAAATCACCCAGTGACTACAGAATATGAAAAGGCTTTTGAGCAAACCAACGAGCTCATTAGAAGCTTATCTGAACAAAAGGAAAATATATATTGGTTCTGGCCAAATGTAGATGCTGGAAGTGATGGAACAAGTGGCGCCTTGCGTTCATTTAGAGAATTAGAAAAACCAGATAACATCCATTTCTTTAAAAATATGGAAGGACGTGATTTTCTAAAACTACTTTGCAATAGTAAATGCCTCATTGGTAATAGTAGTGCGGGAATAAGAGAATGTTCTTATCTGGGAGTACCCGTGGTTAACATTGGAACCCGTCAAAATAGAAGGCAAAGAGGACAGAATGTGATAGACGTAAACTACACAAAACCCGACATCTTAAATGCCGTTAAATCACAAATAAATCACGGATTTTACGAGTCAGAGGAAATTTATGGTTCGGGAAATTCCGGAAAAAAAATAGCAAATATATTGGCAGCTTCAAACCCAAATATTGCCAAAACAATAACCTACTAATTTATTGCTTTAATGAGATTACTTACCATCATACCAGCAAGAGCAGGGAGCAAAGGAGTACCTGGAAAAAACACCAAACTTCTTGGTGATAAACCTTTAATTACTCATACAATTCTTGCCGCTCAGGCGGCAGGACTCGAAAACATTGTGGTTAATAGTGAGGATGATCATATTCATACAATTGCATTAGATCGCGGTGTTCAGGTATATAAACGGCCCGCTCAATTGGCAGAAGATCATTCTAAAAGTATTGACGTAGTTCTGGATATGTTGGATGGACACTATTCCTCTTTCGATGCAATTTTGCTTCTTCAGACTACCTACCCCTTTAGGGAGCCAGGGTTTATTAACAAGGCCATTAAAAAGTATAAAAATGAGTCATTAGACTCCTTGGTGAGCGTATTAGAAGTGCCAGCCCATTATAACCCACATTGGGTATTTGAATCAAATAAAGAAGGTCTGCTAAGAGTTGCGACTGGGGAAGATGAAATAATTCCAAGGAGGCAAGAATTACCTAAAGCATATTTTAGAGACGGTGGAATTTATATAACTTCCAAAGAAGTACTCATTGGCATGAAATCTTTTCTAGGTAAAAAATTGGGATACATTAAAAGTAACCCTAAAAACTATGTAAATATCGATAATCAAGAGGATTGGAACCAAGCCTTAGCTATGCTAGAAAGCAGAACAGGCATGTAAATAGCAATTTTCAAATCCCAAGTATAAAAGCAATAAAATATGTGTGGAATAGCAGGAATATTATCCCAACAAAATAGAACACATGAATTGGATGCAATGTTAGCCATTCAAAACCATCGTGGGCCAGACTTTACTGGCAGGTGGAGTAGTGAAGGTGCGTACATAGGGCATAATAGATTAAGTATTATAGATCTTGGGGCAGACTCAAACCAACCCTTTAAAAATGGACGATATGTATTGACTTTTAATGGTGAGATTTACAACTATTTAGAAATAAAACAAGAATTGCCCGAGTATAACTTTACAACCAATGGAGATACCGAGGTTCTATTGGCCGCATTTCTTAAGTGGGGTAAGGACTGTTTAAAGAAGCTTAGGGGCATGTTTGCCTTCGCCATATATGATACGGAAAGGAGAGAATTATTTGCAGCACGTGATCGTTTTGGTGTAAAGCCATTCCATTACGCCATGGTTAATGGAGAGTTTGTTTTTGCCAGCGAAATAAAAGCCATATTGGCCAGTGGATTGCTTAAAAAACAATGGAATGAAAAGGTTTGGGCAAACTATTTATCCTTTGCACAATACAATATGGAACAGGATACCTTCTACGACGGCATTGAACAAATTAAGCCCGGAGAACTCATCCATATAAAAGAAGGAAAAATTACAAAAACCAAATACTATAATTTTGAACAAAACTTAGATTTCGAGCAGTGGGATGGCAAAGAAGATGAAGAGATAAAGGCCATTGTAAAAGCTAAATTAATAGAATGCATTAATCTTAGACTGCGTGCTGATGTTAAACGTGGGTTTAACCTAAGTGGCGGTGTAGATAGCACATTAATGTTCAGTCTCATCAAGGATCAACTAGCTCCAGAAAACACCAGTGCCTTTAGCTTTTATTGTGACGATAAAGACTATGATGAGCTAGAATGGGTAAATCAAATCATTGGCAACACCAGCTACAACTGGAATCATTGCTTATTTAAAAAAGAGGAATTTGCAGATTATGCAACTAAAATTCAGTGGCATCAAGATGAACCTTTTGCCGGCCTAGCAACCATGGCTTATGCTAGAACTTTTGAGGAAGCACGAAAGAATGACTATATAGTGATGCTAGACGGAACAGGTATAGATGAACAAGTGGGTGGATACGATTATTACTATAATAATAGCGGAAGTTTGGTTCAGGGAACCACCAGTTCGCCAACAAGGCCCCACACCCTAAATAAAGAATTTGCTGCAAAAGCAAATAAGTATAGGTATGAAAAACCCTTTAATAATGTACTTTTAAACCTTCAATACAGAGATATTTTTCATACAAAATTGCCTCGCGCATTACGAATGACAGACCGTATTTCAATGGCCTTCAGCACAGAAATGAGAGAGCCGTTCCTAGACCATGAACTTATGGAAATGTGTTTTTCACTTCCGTTTAGCTTCAAGCTAAGAGAAGGCAAGCGCAAATGGATTATGCGCCAAATAATAAAGGATGATCTGCAAACTTCTTTAACAGACGCCCCCAAAAGGCCCATACAAACACCGCAAAGAGAATGGTTAAGCCAGGATCATAAAGATTGGGTGCGTGATACTATTGCAAAGGGAATGCAGAAAGTAGATTGGTTAAATGCAAAGGAAGTAGAAGTGGAATTAAATAATTTCTTCACGAAGGATAACTCCAACAGTTTTTATATTTGGCAATGGGTAAGCCTGGGCTTGTTAAATAATTAGGCATTTTAGATTTTTTTATTTTCCCTCTAAAAAGCATAGCAAAAAATCCAAAGTAAACGAGGTTTTTAAAATGTATAGAATAGTCACTTATATACGCGTCAGTGCAGCCTATCATTTCTTTGTTTGGAGTAGCATACTTTTCCCTCGTTCAAAGAAAAAAACCCGCCTAGCAGGGTACTGTTTAATTAGTCGACCGGATGGTAGCTTTAGGGTAAGGCAGAGTGAGCACAAGGATCCTCTTATTATTTTAAAGTATGGATATAGGCAATTATTGAAGTGGCTTAACACAGATAAATCTTGGGTACAAGGAGAAGGGAATAAGAGTGTTGCCCTTTACGATATAGCCATAGATTCTAAGCCACGCCTAGATTTTATTGAGAGTGTCGATGATGTGAGACCAGCCTATTATCTATCAAAAGAAAACCTATCCTACTATAAACTACCCCTATTATTTAAAATTGTTAAAAGCCTTTTTTTACTCATAAATATACTATTCTTACTCCCCTTTACCATTTCCAAACATCGCGCAAAAATGGGCTTGATGATTTTTGGTATTGACGAATGTGCAACCTTACTCTGGGTTTTAAAAGAATTAGAAATTAAAAAATTATATTACTCGGGAATTGCTGAAATTGATTCGAATGCCTGTACTATTCTGGTTCAAAAACAGGGAATTAAGGTAATAAAAAATCCGTCCGAGGACCCCATGTATTTTCATAACCAAATTATAATTGCCGATGAATTGGGAATCTGTAATCCTTATCAAAAAACAGAAGTAGAAACATATAAAGATA
>JAURQA010000227.1 GCA_030836345.1 Bacteroidota bacterium | reverse complement strand
TTGGGCGAAATGAAAAAAAGAGGTATTAAGCTGGGTCCTGCCCGAAAAGATGATTATGTAGTTCAGCTCATGAACATTCAACGAAAAGGGGGAAGCAGAGAGGAGCAATTGGTTGAACGTTTGCTTACTTCAGCGATGATTGAAGCGAGAAGTTGTGAAAGATTTCGCTTGCTTAGCTTACACTGCTCTGATGAGTACCTACGCAATTTTTATCATGAATTTATGGTGAGTGAAGCGGGTCATTATACCTTGTTTATTAACTTGGCTTATGAGTATGCCGATAAAGAATATGTTAAAAAGCGTTGGCAAGAGTTTTTAGAAGCGGAGGCAGAAATAATGAAGAACCTCGAACAGAGGGGCGATCGATTTCACTAATCCAGAAGTATATTTAACCGGCTTTTTGGCACACAGAATGTGTTGAGACTTTCGTGCCCTTTGGTAAATTCGCCATTTTTATAGGTATAGAATTCGTAGGACATTGGCTTCAAGTAATCCATAACCTCTCTGCTTATACTCTCAATTAAAAGGATGGGACTGTGCTCCTTCAGGGTTTCGATACTTCCTTTCAAAACTTCATATTCAAATCCCTGTACATCTAATTTCATGAAGTAGGGTTTTAACTCAAAAGAGTCCAGCGTGCGAACCTTACATTTTACAGTTTTGATGGTTTGTAGCTTTGGGTTATAATTCCACATGTTTTTTTCCAACCAATGTTCCGCTTCATGCTTGTAAAAAGACGACAGTCCATCGAACATCCATTTCCTATAAAAGGGAACATGAAGTTCAAACTCTCCTGTCCGGGCGCCTAAACCTAAATTATGCACCGTTACACCATGGGTTGGTTTGCAGGCCCTCTTGAGTTTATTGAATATTAAGGGATTTGGTTCAAACCCAATCACTGAAACATCTTTTCCATAACCTACTAATTGAGAATATATTCCTTCGCCTCTATTAGAACCTATATCAACAAAGACATCTTCTTTGCAAGGCTTAAACCTAATAAGGGCATTAAAATCCTCCTCATGTACTTTTTTTAGTGCCCTCATTTTCCAGAGTTTTAAGCTAAACCGTATATCGTGGAGCCAGGGCATTCGCGTTTGTATGGAGCGTAGGAAATTTTTCAAAGTGTCAAATGTAGGGGTTTATTTTTGGTTTATTCTTGCTTGCTTGCTATCTAATTTACTTTTTGGGTTACTAAAAAATTGTGCACGCTCCAAAGGGGTATCAAAATAATAGTCATAGGCCTTTGTGAAACCATTCTCAGTAAAAAAATCAGCAATCATTTCACTGGGGAATGAAGCGGATTTTAGCTTATTGCTTAATACAATAAAACAGTACTCTTTTTTGATGTGAAAAAATAAATTGCTTTTGAAACCTTTCCACCAGCCGGTATGATACATCCATGTGTCTTTTTCGATTATTTTTTTTCTCCATCCGCGAGCATATTGAGAACCTATTTTGGCCTCTCTTACCAAAGTGGTAAACATTGTTTTTCGTTCGTTGGTATTTAGGGATTTAGGATTGTATAGGCCTTTGTAAAAGCGGAATAAATCGGTGGTGGTGCTCCATATATTTTTATCGCCATAGGAGCCATTTAAATAATGATCCTCTAGGTAGTGTCCCAGGCCATAGTGTCCTTTTACCGCCTGTTGCATTAAACTATCGGTAGATTGGTAAATAAAAGTACTATCCATTCCTAAAGGCATAGCGATGTTCTCTTTAACGTACTGAGGGTAACTTATACCAGATACTTTCTCTATAATATTTGCCAAGAGTATAAAATTAGAATTGCAATAATCATGCGCTCTGCCCGGCTCAAAATACAAAGCAGGCTTCATTCTCTGGAACAAGTGAGTGATATCAGCATTATCTAGATAGCCCGAAGAGTCTGCCCAATAGTTATTAGCTATATCCATATACTCAGGAATCCCGCTGGTATGACTCAGCAAATGGTCTATGGTGATGGCGGGGTAGGGCCACGAATCAAAAAATTGATTGATCGTATCGCTCAGTTTGAGTTTACCCTCTCGCATCAATTGTATAATGCTTAATGCTGCAAAAGGTTTACTCATGCTAGCAATTTGGAATTGAGCATTTTGTTTCAAATAGGTTTGATTAGGAATATCTGCCCAACCATAGCTTTCACTATATAATTGACCTTTATTAAAAATAAGGACATTGCCATTGAAACCTCTCTCTTGGTGTAAAAACTGAAAAAACTGATGGATTGCTAATTTATTTTTACTGGGTTTAAATGCCGCCATATTCAGCGATTTACTCAAACCAGGGATCAAGCTCTTCTTTTTCTCAGAAAACTGTGAACAGGATACAAGAGTTACAATGAAAATGAGTTTAAGAGTGAGTTGCATCAGTTAGAATGCAAATAAGGCAGTAGACCTTGGAAGGGCAAAATCTCTTTTCCACACGAGCTTTAGCGAGAATTCTAGGAGCTGCTGAGCTTGATCTCATTTCAATGTAAATGCATCTAAATTATTGTTTGTTGAAGAAACATGTCATTTTTAGTTA
>JAURQA010000226.1 GCA_030836345.1 Bacteroidota bacterium | reverse complement strand
TTTGGTGCTTTTGGGCATTTTTTCTTAGATGTATCTAAATAATAGACCTTATAGAAAGGTATTTACTAGGATTTCAAAAATACAATGGATACAGAGCTATAAAAAATCTTATTTAGCCCCCACTCAGAGAACAAGCGCCGGATATACATAAAAAAATACATAGAAAAGGGATGAACAGCAATGTTCATCCCTCCTGTCTTCTGCTCTCATCTATCTCCATTGATCTTGCCTTATTATGAGCGTCCATTTTGCGTTTAAAGCAGGTTTTGCATTTCATGTTAGTGAGGATTTTCTTGTCAGACCTTTTGGCAAATTTTAAGCTGAGACATTAGATAAAACTGCTTAGGTTTGTATAATGAAAATGCGAGGATATGTTTTTTGTACCTTATTTGTTTTTGCCTGTGGGGGCAATAGAAATGAGCAGGTACAAGAGCATAAGGAAGTAGAATCTGAGTTGCCAGAGCTTTTGGGAGGAACAGATAGTCTTCTTGTAAGAACAAAGAAAAAAGGAAAAATGCTATTAGTGGGACAAAAGATTAAAACCACCTACGCTTCATTTCATACCAAGCGCCAAGCGCATTTTGGTTTTTTAGGCTCAATCATGCGCCGGTTAAACGAAAACAAATCTCAATTATTGGGTCCAGTACACCTTATCATGTTGGAAGAACCAGGGGAAGACAGTTTGGAATATTTTGCAGGTTTGCCTGTAAGTAGCTCCAAAGGGTTCATTGAGAATGAAATCTATGAGCTAGCAGAAGGACAGTACTACAGCGCTAAAACTGGGAAAACTGCAGGTACAGCATTGAGTAGCCATCAGGCGCTTCAACTATTCCTAAAAGAAAACAAGCATGCCTATCAAGCCCCATTCATAGAAGTGTGGAGGCAACAGATGGGAAAAGATATGTCTAGGCGTGAAAATATTCAGCTTTTATATTCCATAAAGTGATGCCAAAACTATTAAATAGAGGCGATTGCATTGGCCTTGTAGCAACAGCTAAGCCAGTAAGTAAAGAGGAGCTAGTCCCTTTTAAGGCACTAATGCAAGAGTGGGGTTTAGCGGTTATAGAGGGGACGCACCTTCATGACTCCTATCATCATTTTGCTGGAACAGATGAAAACCGGGCAAAAGATTTTATAGACATGTGGCAAAATCCAAAAGTGAAAGCCATTTTTTGCGCAAGGGGAGGATATGGGAGTATTCGAATGCTAAAGCACTTCCCCAAAAATTTATTTAAGAGTAATCCTAAATGGCTTGTAGGCTATTCAGATATAACCACCCTTCATCTGGCTTTAAGTAGTCATAATATTCCAAGTTTACATGGCCCCATGGCTTTAAATGCCTTTGCCACCAATACGCAAACAAGCCACAACTTTAAGCGATTAGAAAAAGCCTTATTTCAAGGAGAAATATCTGTAGATTTAAGCAAATGTGATAGTGTAAACATCAAGCCGTTTCAGGGGAAAGTCATTGGAGGGAATCTATCGTTAATAGCAGCATCTGTAGGAACACCCGAGCAACCAAACACAAAAAACAACGTCTTGTTTATTGAAGAGATTGATGAATATCTCTATCATTTTGATCGCATAATGCAAACCTTAGACCGCGCTCAACTTTTTAAATCTATCACTGCATTAATCGTTGGTGGAATGAGTAAAATGAAGGATAATGAAGTAAAATTTGGACGGGATGCTAAAGAAATTATCTTAGATATTTGTAAGCCTTACGGCTTTCCAATCATCTTTAATTTCCCTGCTGGGCATGCCACTAAAAATTTTCCCATTTCTATGGGAAGTATATGTACATTTGAAAATGGAATATTCACTCAGAATCTAGGATGATTTCAAGAGATACATATATTCAATTGACCAAGTTTGGTATTGTTGGCGGCTTGTCTTTTGCAGTGGACTTAACCCTTTATTATTTACTTTCCGAGTGTTTTGGTTTTCCTACATACATCTCAAAAGCACTCAGCGTTATTTCGGCTACCCTTTTTAATTACTACCTAAACACCAAATGGACCTGGGGTCAAACCGATAAGGATAAAGGGCGTTTTGCTAGGTATATGCTCCTGTATATTATCTCTGGTGCTCTAAATGTGGGTTCAAACGAATTCTTCTTATTTACCATCCCAGAATCCAACATAAATATATTTTTTGAGAACATAGAACTCGGAAATAGCACAATCCTTACCTCCTTTAAATCGCATAAATTTGCTGCTGTAATTCTGGCAACTATGGTCGGTATGGTGGTTAATTTTTTAGGCCAAAAATTATGGATTTTTAAAGAAGATTAACTCAAAGAGCAAGAGGACCTATCGATTCCATAGGATTTAACTTTTACAGCATAGTTTTATTTCAAATGCAGTCCTAAGCCAAATGCGGCCACCATAGTATCTGCCATGGGTTGTTGTATGCTCCAATTGGGATAATTATTTGCTTTAAAAGGGATGGAATATTCCGGTATTTTAGATTCAAAGAACCTTGATATTTTATAGGCAATACCATGCCTCATTCGCACATTTACATGCTCCGTGGGGTAGAACTGATCCGTGTAATCTCTAAAGTTCGATATGCGATAGTTGTTTACATACTTCGCCTCATTTTTTTGGAGGAAATCTACCAGAAAGGTCACATTATCATCCATTTGCTTGAGCAACTCATCTCCAATAAGTCCTTGCGCATAATCTCTGTTTTCTGGTAAAACATGAAAAACCACGTTTACCTTATTTCGTTTACCAAAATCAATGATTCCCTTCAAGTCTTTTAGTCGGGGATTTGATTCGTCAATGCTAAACATGAGCTCTTTCACATACGCATCTGCCATTTGCCTTAGTTTTTCAGGAGCGCCTTCCAAATCGGCATTAACCTCACCCAACCGTTTCAATACAGAGGGCTTTTCGGTTCTCCAATGTTTAAACTTTAGGCGGGTTCTTTCCAAATCGCCTCTGTTATCATAAAAATGTAGGGAAAGAAAAATCCGTGTTAGTAAAGGAAATCGCATGCTATAGAACAAGGCTTCTTGCTGGTTTCGAGCCTCTGTTCCACTATATATTGCAGAAGGCCCAAACGTGCGCATATTTAATGTAATGACAATGGTTTGCTCTTCTTTACCGGGTTTCCAGAGTTGCAGCATATCCTTAAATAAACCCAAGTGGAAACTTTCATGAGATATCTGACTTACCTTTTTATTTGGTAAATAAAGCTGTAAAAAATCGCCGATACTCTCGCTCATGGTATCCGTCCAAGGATTAAAGCTAGTATTGCTGCTTTCTCCCATATAAACGATGTCGCCATTTTTAAAATTCTCAATGATTTCAGGTCTTATTGGAGCATATTTTTCTATATCAGATTTGAAAAAATATGCCGAGTACAAGCCATTGAGCAGGAAAAATAAAGCTACTCCAAAGGCCAAACGCAATCCTAAATTCTTAAATGCCTTCATATATTAAAATTGAAAATAGACAAAAGGGTGATTGGTTGCTCCACCCAAGAGCCAAATACTGGCAATGGCCGCAGCATAAAATGTCCAGCGAATCGGGAGCTTAAAACGATCCAGCCAGTGATCAATGCGCTGGTTTATGATATAATTATCAAAGAGAAGAAATAGCAGCATAAAAATGGGAATATAAAGGGGGTATTTTAGCGCTTCTTGCCCCTCGGTATTAGAAAACAAAAGCCTGAAAATATCATCGGTTTGTGACATGCTCCCCGATCTAAAGTAGACCAAACTCAAGGCAAAAAATAGCACCGTTTTAAAATTTCTTAAATGATCCCAAGCCACGCCATGTAGCTTAATTTTTGAGAACAGGAAGCGATCAAACAGGTATAAACTGCCTTGGCAAACCCCAAATATAATCATGGTTGTATTGGCTCCATGCCATAAACCGCTCGTAGCAAAAACAACCATTACAGCAAAAGCCAAGATCCAAGGACCTCGCTTATTCCCACCAATGGGTATAAACACATAATCTCTAAACCAAGTGCTTAAGGATATGTGCCAGCGATGCCAAAACTCTGGAACTGATTTGGCCGTATAAGGTTTGTTGAAATTATCCATGAGGTTTATGCCAAAGACCAGGGCCGCCCCTTGGGCGAGGAGGGAGTATCCAAAAAAATCGGCAAACACCTGAAAGGCAAAGGCAATAATTCCTTGCCATGCGCCCCAACTTCCATAAGCTGTGGGACTAGAGTAAAAATCGTCCACCACCAGGCTCAAATTATCGGCCACACATACCTTTAAAAATAGACCGTACAGCAGTATTCTAGATCCATTGCTAATGTTTCTCCAAGCAATGGCATGCGTTTGAAATAATTGATGATTCAGTTTCCCAAACCGCTCAATGGGTCCCGCTACCAACTGAGGGAAAAAACTAACAAATAACATAAACTTAGCCAGGTTTTTTTGAGGCTTTTCATCACCTCTATATACATCAATAATATAGCTTAAGCTCTGAAAGGTATAGAAAGAGATTCCGGCAGGAATGGTGTATTTTCCGAGTTCAATGGCCCAGGCCGTCCAAGAATTTGCGTATAAATTTTTGGCCAAAGGCGTGTCGCCCAAGAAAAAATTGAAATACTTAAAGACAAAAAGCGCCCCAATATTGGTGAGGATGCTAAACCAAAGCCAAAAAAAACGTGCCTTGTTTTTCCCATTATCCTCGACCTTTAAGCCACAAAACCAATCTACAATTGTGGTTCCTAGCATTAAGGCCGCAAACTCTACCTTCCAAAAACCATAAAAAAAGTAACTGGCGCACAAGAGCCATATCCACCGGAATTTGTGGGGTATGGCAAAATAGAGTAGCCATACGACAGGTAAAAATATCCAAAATTCGATGGAGTTAAATAGCACTGCAGCAAATATACAAAGTAAGAGGTTTAGGTCTGTATCACGCCTACATTAAAGGTCTCTACTGGTGCGTTATTTGCAGCTGCTATACCTTGACTTAACCACAATCGGGTGTCTGTGGGTTTTATAATGGCATCTACCCAAAGGTGAGATGCTGCATATTCTGGAGTCGTTTGTTTATCGTATTTAGCAATAATTCGGTCCAGCAGTTCTTTTTCTGCCTCAGGGCTAATTTCTTCCCCCAGTTTCTTTAAGCGGCTTTTCTCAATCTGTAAAAGGGTTTTGGCGGCTTGCTCGCCTCCCATAACTGCGATTTTAGCTGTTGGCCAAGCGATGATCAATCGAGGGTCATAGGCTTTCCCACACATGGCATAATTACCGGCGCCATAGCTGTTCCCTACAATGACAGTAAATTTGGGAACGGTGCTATTGCTCATGGCATTAACCAGTTTAGCTCCATCTTTTATTATTCCCCCTTGTTCACTTCGGCTCCCAACCATAAAGCCCGTGACATCTTGCAAGAACACCAATGGGATTTTCTTTTGGTTGCAATTCATTATAAAACGAGAGGCCTTATCGGCGCTATCGCTATAAATAACGCCACCAAACTGCATTTCGCCTTTTTTACTCTTTACAATTTCGCGGTTATTGGCAATAATTCCAACTGCCCATCCATCAATGCGGGCGTAGCCACACAAGATGGTTTTCCCATAGTCTTCTTTATACTGCTCAAACACACTATCGTCAACCAAACATCTTATAAGTTCTTTGGTTTCATAGGGTTTGTTTCTGGCATCCGGTAAAATCCCAAATAAATCATCGACTTTTTTCTTGGGTTTCAGGACTTCCTTTCTATTAAAACCAGCGGTCTCAAATGTGCCCATTTTATCCATTAGGAACTTGATGCGATCCAAACAGCTTTTATCATCTGGGAATTTATCATCAATAATACCGCTCATTTCGGTTTGAGTTGTGGCACCTCCCAAAGTTTCATTATCTACATTTTCACCTATAGCCGCTTTCACCAAATAAGAACCAGCCAAGAAAATACTACCTGTTCCCTCTACAATAAGGGCTTCATCACTCATAATAGGGAGGTATGCTCCACCGGCTACGCAGCTACCCATAACGGCAGCAATTTGAGGAATCCCCATGCTGCTCATGCGAGCATTATTTCTAAAAATACGTCCAAAGTGTTCCTTGTCCGGAAAAATCTCATCTTGCATGGGTAAGTATACCCCAGCGCTATCCACCAAATAGATAATGGGCAAGCGATTTTCCATTGCAATCTCCTGCAGTCGTAAATTCTTTTTACCACTAATGGGGAACCATGCTCCCGCTTTTACCGTAGCATCATTGGCCACTATAATGCATTGTTTGCCTGCAACATATCCTATGCCTCCAACAACACCTGCAGCAGGACAACCGCCATGCTCTTCATACATTTCAAAGCCCGCAAATGCACCAATTTCGACCCAAGGGCTATTCTTATCTCGCAAGTAATTCACCCGTTCACGAGCCAGCATTTTCCCTTTAGCCTTTTGCTTAGCGGCACTTTTCTCGCCTCCACCTTGCTCTATGGTTTTGAGTTTGGCAAGTATGGCGTCCCATGCTTGTTTATTTACATCCTCGTTTTTGTTGAACTCCAAGTCTTGCTTCGCCATTGCTGCGAATTTAGGTAAGATTATAATAATTATCACATTATCTGAGCAAGGGGACATTGACGGTTTAACGATCTTGTCTAAGGCCTTATACAATCATAGATTCCAGAATGTAAAATCGATGAATTTAGCTATAGTTTAAAATTTCAAAACTAATTTGCAACCTTTAACGACTTCGGCGTTTACCTAATGAAATACTTGCAAGATGATCAGCAACTCATACGACAATGTATTGATAAACAACCCCAAGCTCAAAAAGAGTTTTACATGCGCTTTAGCGGAAAAATGTATGGGGTCTGTTTGCGATACCTGAAGAATGAGGCAGATGCTAAAGATTTAATGCACGATGGTTTCATGATGGTCTTTGATAAATTACACTTGTTTAAAGGGGGTAACCTTGGAGCGTGGATGGCTCGAATTTTTGCGAATTTGGCTATAACTAAAATACGCAAAAAGAAAAGAGGTCCTATCTTTTCTGAGATGGATGAGAATTTGAATGTGAATCAAAATGAAGATATTGAGATTCAAATTGATCCTAAAATAGAATTGGCAATAGTTATGCAGGCAATGAATAACTTGTCCGATAAGTATAGAACCATATTAAACCTCTACGCCGTAGAAAAACTGAGCCATAAGGAAATTGCAGAAATGTTAGATATCTCTGTAGGAACTAGTAAAAGCCAGCTAAGCCGAGCACGTGTAATGTTAAAAGACTTGTTAGAAAAGAAATAGAACTCTGGAACAGAGAAGTATACATATTGACCAATACCTAGAAACTCAATTGGGAGCCTGGGAGCCTTCTGTCCCCACCGATATTTGGGACGGGCTAGAAAGCACTTTGGGGGCTAAAGAAGATAACAAGTCTTCGGCTTGGAAGTGGACAGCTGCTGCTGCAGTAGCCTTATTCCTAAGTGCAGGCGTGTATAAGTACAGCAGTTCTATTGGAATAAAAGGCTCTACAAGTGCCATAACCAAAACTGAATATACGGGGGATGCCCGAAACCATAAAAACGAAAATACAGGTATTAAAGCAACGCCAGAATCTTCAGACATGAAGTATCCTGTTGCCGCGGAGAAGCATGCAAATTATAACAATGGTGTAATTGATCATAATTTGGGTGTTTCTTCCTTACTTGTAAATCCAACTGAATCAAACAGGTCTCAAACCAATAAAACGTTAAATACCAAAACGATCAAAACGGGAGCTCTTTTAGAGTCGCCCAATGATCAAGCCTCTAGTGATTTTCAGAAAAGCATTCAGGAAGATCTTAAACTCCTATCCATCCCGAAAGCAGCCCTGCTGCATGGGGTGCTATTGAGTCCAGACTATTTTGATCATCGCATTAATACGGGTAGTTTTTCTATTTACGACGAATATGCATTTCCAAGGAAAATTAACTTAGAGAAGAACCCTAAAAAAGGATTGAAATCCTATATATACGGTATTTCCTTGGGACAAATGCAAAATAATTTATCCTTTAGTGGTTCGAGTAACAGCTTTGTTCACAGAGACTTCTTTAATGTTCAGAAAAAACATTTAACTGCGGTAAACTCTGCAGAAATTGAGGGGTTTGTTGGCAAGAGGTTCGCTTCAAATGGATGGTTTGCCACTCTTGGAGTAAGAGCAGGGCAAATGGCAGCAAGTGCTAATTATGAATTTTTGCGCACGCCCGCCACCCGAGATCAAACGGGAAACACGGATAACTTCGGCAACTTTCCTATTGTTGGTTATTTGGATGCCTTTTCGGCACAAGCTAAATTTCAAACCTTGCAAAAGAGCACAGCAGTTGATGTACCTATTGGTGTCTTAAAACAAACAGATATAGGAAAGAATTGGGTGTTGAATACCGGCCTAACGGTAAACCCAAGTTTTTTAATTTCTTCTGAAGGAAGAACACTTAATTATAATGATTTAACTCCTTTGAATGTACAAACCAATTGGTACAGGAAAGTAATGATAGGTAGTTCAGCTACGGTAGGAGTAAGTAGAAAAATATCCAGTGGAAGCATTGGTTTGCAGTTGAAAGGAAGAGCATTCCCTTTCAATGTATATAAAGTAAATTCTCAAGTGAAACAAAAGCCGTACGATTTTGGTATTGCTTTACAATGGATAGGAGGACTTACTCAATGATGACAAGAGTGTGTTTAATAAGTTATAACTTGCGGATAGTGAAGGGAATTAGTTTGTGTCTTCTTTTAGTCTGCGGGTGTTTTTCAACAGCGCAGGTGTTACAACCTTTGGGAAATGGTGTACCAGGAAAGGTTGTAGCATCTTATGCTTCAGGAAACGATTACCTTGCCTTATATGAAGACGAATCAAGTTCTTTAGACTTGGATTATTCCTTGGCCAAATGGAATGGTTTATATTGGGAATATTTGGCCGGGCTAAACACGCCAACAGAGGTTCAGTCCTCTGGAGGAACCTATAATTTTAATTCCATTGCCATTTATAAAGATGAAATATATGTAGGTGCCTACATAAACAATGCAACTGATTTACCCTCTTCAGTAAACCATTTATACAAATGGAACGGGGTTAATTGGATTAATGTCCCAGATGCGGTCTCTAGCACTAATTATGGCATCTATGATATGACCGTTTGGGATGGGAAGCTTATTGTTGCAGGAAAATTTTTGGACACCTTATCTAGCAGTTTCGAAGTAGATAATATTGCGGCTTATGATGGAACAGATTGGGTTCAACTCGGTTCTAATAATAACGCCCAAGGAACGGATGGAATCATTAAATCCTTATTCCCAGCAGGAAACCGGTTGTATGTAGCTGGGGCATTCAACACTTTTGGTGGAACGGTTACAGGGAACATTGCTTTTTATACAGACAATAATGGAAACTGGGGTGGAATAGGAAGCCCTTTTTCAAATGAGGTAGTGGATTTGGCCCAGGTGGGCAATACCTTGTGGGCTATGGACGAGAGCGCGGTCACAGGAAATCGATCCATACGTAGTTTTAAAAATAGCAAATGGGATGAGCCTTTGCGTTTTTTGCCTTATAATTTGGCAATACCAAAAACAATAGCTGGCGGTCTAGATGAACTATATATTGGTGGTGATTTTGATTTAGTATCCAATATTCACAACATTACCATTTATAAAGATGGGGATTATTCCCTAACAAAAAATAGAATAGAAGGATCTTTTGAGTTAGATCAAAATGGTCAAGATGCTTATATATGGGGCGACTTTAAAGAAAAATCTACAGATATATCATTTTTTAGTCCCATTGTATCTAAGGCGGGTAACGGCTCAGGAACCATCTATTACGACGCGAATAATAACTGTGTGCGAGATTTAGGGGAACAAGTGCTTCCTGATGTTACCTTGCTATTTACGGATGTTAATGGCGAGCAAAAGTTTGTTTATTCCAATGAAGATGGGATTTATAGTGCCACCCTTACACCCGGTGTTCATTCTCTAAACATTGCCGCCGGCAAAAATTGGAGTAAGCTATGCCCTGCCTCTTCCTATATAGGAATACAAGCTGGGGAATACAGCCTTAGCGACATTGGTTTGAACATACAACCAAATCTAACGGATGCCAGTTTAAAAGCGAGGGTAAGCACCATTAATAAAATAACTGCAGGAGATCGAACACATGTT
>JAURQA010000225.1 GCA_030836345.1 Bacteroidota bacterium | reverse complement strand
CTGCGTTTATTCGCCTTGTATTTTAGTTTCATGGCCTTAGACCATAAGCGGCGTGCAACGCGACCAATAACCGCATATTCAGGGTCAATTCCATTGCTAAAAAAGAAACTTAAATTAGGGGCAAAATCATCAATATTCATTCCCCTGCTTAGGTAGTATTCCACATAGGTAAAGCCATTGGCTAAGGTAAATGCCAATTGAGTGATGGGGTTTGCCCCTGCCTCTGCAATATGGTAGCCACTAATACTTACACTGTAGTAATTCCTTACTTTTTTATCAATAAAGTATTGCTGCACATCACCCATTAATCGCAAAGCAAACTCAGTACTAAAAATACAGGTGTTTTGCGCTTGATCTTCTTTTAAAATATCCGCTTGTACGGTTCCTCGAACCTGACTAAGCGTTTCGTTTTTTATTTTTTCATAAACCGCAGCATCAAGAACTTGATCGCCCGTTAAACCCAAAAGCATCAATCCAAGGCCATCGTTCCCTTCTGGTAATTGCCCATTGTACTTGGGCTGCACTTGGCCTTTGTCTGCAAATATTTTTTGTATTTTGGATTGAACCTCATTCTCAAGCCCATTTTCTTTAATATATATTTCACATTGCTGGTCAATAGCAGCATTCATAAAAAATGCCAACATCATTGGAGCTGGCCCATTTATGGTCATCGAAACTGATGTTTTAGGGTTACTTAAATCAAATCCACTATACAGCTTTTTTGCATCGTCTAAACAGCAAATACTTACACCAGCATTTCCTATTTTACCATAGATATCTGGTCTTAAGTCTGGATCCCTGCCGTATAAAGTTACACTATCAAAGGCTGTACTTAGCCTTTTAGCTGGCATTCCTAAACTCACATAATGAAACCGTTTATTGGTTCTTTCTGGTCCGCCCTCGCCAGCAAACATTCGCGTGGGGTCTTCTCCTTCTCTTTTGAACGGATAAATTCCAGCCGTAAAAGGGAAGCTTCCTGGTGTGTTCTCTTGCAACTGCCATTTAAGTATATCTCCCCAACTTTTATATGTTGGTAAGGAAACTTTACTTATTTGTTGATGGCTTAAACTTTCAGAGTAATTTTTAATATTAATCTCCTTGTCTCGAACGTTAAAAGTGAAAAACTCATCATTATAGTTTTTCTTCTTTTCTTCCCAGTCCTCAATTAGTTTGAGACAATCTGAGTCTAGCTGTTGTTTCAATTCCTCGTATTGCTCTTGTAGTTGAGCTTTAATCGTGTCTTTGCTTATTTCTTCATTTGCTAGAGGCATGCTGCAAATATACGAACAGGGAAATTTAGATTTTAGGATTATCAGCTTTGATTAAAGTCATCCTAATCTAAACTCTAAAATACCTTGTGGTAATCTGCGATAATAAACTTCTTTCTCTGGGTATATGAAGCTTTTTCGCTATAATCTAGTTGCGATACTCTGGCAGGTGCTGTATTAAAAGAGCCCTTATAAATTGCCCTGAGGGGAATGTGATACTTGTAATTTCCAAATGACATTGAATTGATGTATATCAAAACTCTGTCTTTTCGATATTCACGATGGATTTCATTATATCTCTCACCTAACAGTTTTTCGCCATAGGTACAGCCTGCAGGTATAGGAATATCAATGACCACTTGTCCTTGATTCGTTTTTGCCAAAACATTCACTTCCAAAGTAAAATCATCTCCTGTTTTTAGGTGATAAACATTTGAGTCATTTTTCTTTATGCTAGTATGAATGGAAAATTCTTGTAAATCTGAAACTGGATTGTAAGTCTTAAATGAACGATCACTGACCATAAAGACCTGAACTCCTTTTTTATCAATATTGAGCTTTTCTCCTTTTCTTATCTCATAAGTGGCAGGATAATCTTTGGCGGCTAATTTTTTGTTATTTATGGTTAAATCCGGGATGAATTTAAGATTTTCGCCCATGGAATACTCAGTTACAAAAGCTTGAACTGCCAATGCCTTAGAAAAGGCATTCCCATATGGATTTTCTAACATAGCTTCAATCAATTTTTGTCTCGTTTGTGATTCTTTTTTGCTTGCATAAAGGACTTCCCAAGCGAGGAATGTATTATTGCTGGCATCGAAATATGGTTTACACCACCTTTTATAATATGAACCAGGTATCTGCACATTCCCGAGTGGGGTAGCTTCTAGCATTTTTTTAAGTTCTAATACATTGGATGTACCTTTCACTTTTTGAGATAAAAACTGAAATCGAAGTTTGCCAGATGTACTCAGTGTTTTCGGATTAATTCTAGCCAACTCATTTTTGAAGTTAGAACTTCTATTGCATTTTTTTAATGAGTATAGCATTGCAATGCGTTCTTCATTCGCACTATTTTTTAGTTGCTTCTGCATCCAGGTGCATGCATTGTAATAGGTATTGTTGTCATATTCTTGCTCATTGGCTCTAAAGAACACTTCTGCCATACGAGCTGTTAAGAATTTATTTTGAAAACGGCTGCTCTTAAAGTAACCAAACCAGCCCAATGGATTTTGGCTTCCTGCGATACTTTTCATAAGTTTTTTAATTTGTTGGCTGTAGTCCTTTCCTAAATCTAATTTCTCACTCAATTTCTCCTTGATTAGAAGGGATTCCAGAATATTGATTTGAGTTTGATTGTCAGAATAATAATACCTATCAAAGCTTTCAAAAAGAGAGAGGGCAGAATGTAACTTAGAATTATAGAAAGTGACAAAGGATGTTACGTCGCCTTTCCTCCATTTAATATTAAAGCTAGTATCGTTTAGTAAATCTCTAAAATCGCTTACCCCAGTAATTACTGAGGCAGGAATGATTTTTAATGTTCGTCTTTCGGCATCCATATACCCGCTATTTAACTTAAAGCCAGACTCAAAAGAAAGAGACTCTCCCAATACAGCAGGTTCCAATTCAATGATTTTAGTAAAGTAATTTTCCAGAGTCAGGCGAGTAGCATTTTTTTTGCCATTTAAGAAGTAATAAAATTCTCCAGCCACTGGAGTCTTTGTGTAATTGGCAATCAAAGTCTTGGTTTTTAACACGTCCCCTTCGGTTAAAAATTTTGGAAAATAGAGCCTTGCAGTGATGGGCTTGTATGACTTAACAAAATGCTTTTTCAAACCAGAATGCCTACAATTATCCATTGCTGGAAAATAATTAATCCAGGTGGTTATATTATCTGGGTAGGTTACAGAAAACTTGGCTACTCCATTTTTATCTGTGGTTAAGTTAGGAATCCAGTAGGCATAGTCTCTAAACACCGTTCTGGTTCTATTGGCCTGTGGGTCATTAGCTAAAATAGCGAGTTGAATGGTATCTCTACTTATTCGAAGTTCTTTATTTTTATCATATAAATCAGATATTCCATCTTTCTCGTATTCAGATTCATATCCCATATTCAAGGTTTTTTCAATAGATTCTATAGATGCATCTTTATAAGCGCCAATTTTTTTGGACTCAGCTGCTCTTATCGTAACAACACCATTTGCTTTTATGCTGTTATCCATTAATCTCTGTGGCACCTTTTGAATAGAAGATTCATTAATACTGTAGGAGTATGTAGCACCGTCTCCGGCATTATCCATCAGTTCATAAGATGCATTTTCTGTATTGATATAATCCAAGTTTTGGTATTTCATGTTTGCAAACGGCTTAAGTTTTATTAATGCCAAGTGATTTTTACCAGCAATAATTTGCAAGCTATAATGCAACCAGTAATGATAATTATCCGCTTTAATTTTAAGCATATAGGTACCTGACTTTAGATTTTGAATGAGGAACCTTCCGTCTTTATTGGTCCAAGCACCATGTTTAAAGTATCCGTTTTGT
>JAURQA010000224.1 GCA_030836345.1 Bacteroidota bacterium | reverse complement strand
CCAATATCTGAGCTAATCACTGGGACGGAACAACTCATAGCCTCCAGAGCTGCCAATCCAAAGGTTTCAGATCCCGATGGAATGAGAAACAGATCAGCAATTGAAAGAATATCTTCTACTCGTTCCCATTTCCCCATAAAATGAACATGTTCGCAGATACCGAGACTTCGGCATTGCTGCTCTGCTACTTGCCTATCAGGTCCATCACCGGCTAAAACCAACTTAGCCGCTATACCTTTTTCCAAGGTTTTAGCAAAAATTTGTATCACAACAGGTACTCTTTTTACTTTTCTGAAGTTAGAGACATGAACAATTATTTTTTCTCCGTTTGGCGCCAATTCCTTTTTCAGTTCTGTCTGCTCAGTGGCTTTAAAGCGTTCCAAATCGATGAAATTTGGAATGACCTTTATCTCTTGTTTAATGTCAAAATTTTCGTAAGTCTCTCGCTTTAAGTATTCCGAAACCGCCGTCACGCCATCACTTTTATCAATGGAAAACTCAACCACATGTTTATAACTAGGATCTTTTCCAACTAAAGTGATATCCGTTCCATGTAATGTAGTCACAATAGGTACATGAAGTCCTCGCTCTGCCATAATCTGCCGTGCTAAATAAGCACTCGTGGCGTGAGGCAAGGCATAATGTACATGTAACAAATCCAAATGCTCAAACTCAATCAAATTCACCATTTGTGAAGCCAAGGCTAAAGCATAGGGAGGATATTCAAATAGCGGATAAGAATTTATTGACACTTCATGGTAAAATATATTGGTATTGAGTTCTTCTAGTCGGGCGGGTCGAGCATAACTCAAAATATGCAAGGTATGCCCTTGCTGTGCCAATATTTTAGCCAATTCAGTGGCCACGACTCCACTACCCCCAAAGGTAGGATAACAGACTATTCCAATATTCATAAAATCTTTCTACTAGGTGAATCACAACTATTTATAGGTAGAGCACGAAAGCGTATAGATGACAAAGCTCAACTAAATAGCGTTCCAAAATACCATTTCTTAGGATGACTTTTTTTCCGGAATGGTTGCTAATGACCCTGTATTTTTTTTCTCCGTAAAATTCATCTGCTTGCTTGGGTGTTTTATAGCGCAGGACAAATCGCTATATTCAACCCTCTAAACAACTTTGACGCTTCACTAAGTACTTAACTCGTATGGCAGGACATTCTAAATGGGCGAATATTCGCCACAAAAAAGCGAAAGAAGATGCAAAACGCTCTAAGGTGTTCACAAAAATCATCAAGGAACTTACCGTAGCAGCTAAGGAAGGGGGAGGGGATCCAACCGGAAACCCAAGACTTGCTTTGGCGATAGAAAATGCCAAAAGTTGTAACCTTCCTAAAGATAACATGGAACGTGCGATTAAACGTGGCACTGGTGAGCTAGATGACGGTTCCAGCTTTGAAGAAGTACGTTTTGAAGGGTACGGACCTGGAGGTATTGCCTATTACATCGAGGCAACCACCGATAATAATAACAGGACGGTGAGTGAAGTTCGACATATTTTCACTAAACATGGCGGGAACATGGGTACCAATGGATCTGTTTCTTTTTTATTTGAGCAAAAAGGGATGATTGGTGTGCCTTCTGAAGGACTAGATGAAGAAAACTTTCTCCTAGAAGCAATTGAAGCAGGCGCTGAAGATGTAATCGTAGAAGAAGGGGCCACTCTCTTTATGGTAATGACAGAGCGCACTCAACTCTTTCATGTCCGAAATAACTTAGAGGCTGCTGGGTATACGATAGAACAAGCAGAGCTCGTTAGGGAGGCTATGACGGAGACAAAAGTAGACGCCGAACTAGCTCGTGCTAACTTTAGTATGATTGAAAAATTTGAAGAAAATGATGACGTGACCAATGTGTTTACAAATCTACTCATGGATGATGAAACCATGAATGCACTTGAAGAGTAGGTAACTTTACCAAAGGCATGATAAATTAGACGAAAAAACGACCCATGGCGACATTTATTTGGACTATACTACTATTATTGGGATTAAACATGAGCAATCCAGACGCTCGTAAGGGAAATAAATCTTATGAAAATGGAGACTATGAGAGCGCAAAAACTTGGTTTTATTCTGCCTTAGATCAAGACCCCAATGACGCCGAAATTTTGTTCAACTTAGGCAATACGTTAACTAAACTGGGTGAAATCGAGGAGGCCATTAAGGTGTTCATGCAAGCAAAAAGTTACACGGATGACACCCACCTAAAAGCTTTGGCAGACTACAACATCGGAACAGTATTGGCTGAAAATGAGCAATGGAAGCCGGCAATGAAACACTTGCGAGCTTCTTTACAAAAACTTCCGTCCGACAGCGAAGGCCAGTTTAATTATGAATATGCTTTGATGAAAGCTTCTGAAGAAGAAGACAATAATGAGCAGAACCAAGATCAAAATGAAAACCAGGAACCTCCACCTGAACCAAGCATGTACGCAAAAGCGGTAAAAGAACAAGCCGATGCCCTCGTAAATGAATCCCGATATGCTTCCGCTTTTAATCTAATGCAAGAGGCTTTAGGAGTCGATGAAACGGTTAGATATTATGAGTCGTTTATGAATCGTATTGGTGCTGTGAACCAGATAGAACAAACTGACAATTAAGCTGGTTAATGATTATTCGGCCACACACACTCACATCCATGAATTTTATGTTTAATCCCTCTTTTTTGTTCACATATGTTTTCAATAACACAGGAAGAAGGTTCACCTCTGCAGTTTACACCTTCGTACTAGTTTTAATGGCTTGCTCCATGCCTCAATCTCTTTTTGGACAAACTCAAGCT
>JAURQA010000223.1 GCA_030836345.1 Bacteroidota bacterium | reverse complement strand
TACTCCTAACTCCTTGTAAACTTGTCTACTATCGCAATTGATAATTTCGGTTCCAAAATGCTTCGCAATAGCAATAGACAAGTCTGTTTTCCCCGAACCTGTAGGCCCTGTAATGATGATGAGTTTCTTAGAATTCAAATTTGAAGCGGGATCCATCTTTTAAAACATCAAAGGTATTGGAATATTTTTTTTCTTCCCGCCATTTTTAAATTGCCTTCAACCTTTAATTTCTATTTTTATGAAAATACGTGGCCTTTTGCAGTAAAAATACTTATTCTAAATATCTACACTTAAATCAGATTTTAAAGAGAAGGAGAATACCCTAAGGAATTTTGAAACAGGCCTGAAGCAACGCATTTTTTAAATCAGATTATTTACCTTGTAAAAATTTACAGGCTTTTCGCTTGACTTTAAAAGAAACTTATTATGGCTTTTTAATGACAGGAGTAAACCAATAAATATAGAATAAAGATCGTTTAAATTCCAGAAACTCAAAAATGGTCGAAAGAAAACTATCTGAGATATCAAATAACACTGAAATAAATAGCTTGCATAAGCAATGCAAGGGCCCTAATATTGCATAAATTTATATTTTAAAACGAATATGACAACTCCTAAGAAAAGTGCACCCACGGTGCAAAAAGTCGCAGAAGAAGCAAACCCTTCTTCCATTACTAAAATCTTTGCTGCATTAGCCATCGTAGTGGCTTTGGCTGCTGGTTATTTAATTTATATTTTCATATTGGGGAACCCTTCCAATTTTGAAGGTGGAGATTCCTATGCGGGCCACCCATTGAATATGCTAGGTACTATTCATAAAGGAGGAATAGCAATTGTTCCCATTCTTATGGCCTTAAATATTCTAGTAATTCTTATTGGAGTAGAGCGATTCATTACACTAGGTAAAAGTGGAGGAAAAGCACCAGCTGCAGAATTCATTAAAAATATTCGAACCTCTTTGAACAAAAATAAAGTAGAAGATGCCATGAAAGCATGTGACGCTCAACAAGGTTCCTTGGCTAATGTTGTTAAGACAGGTCTGGGCCGTTACAAAGAACTTAACAGCTCTGAGGACATGGATAAAGATGCTAAAGTCGCAGCCTTAGAAAAAGAATTAGAAGAAGCTACGAGTTTAGAGCTGCCAATGATGAGCAAGAATATGAGTATCATTAGTACCTGCGCAAGTATTGGTACCCTGGTTGGACTAATTGGAACTGTATTTGGAATGATTAAAGCATTTAGTGCTTTGGCAAATGCTGGAGCTCCTGATACAGCTGCATTGGCTATCGGTATTTCTGAGGCTTTGATTAATACAGCGTTGGGTATTATCTGTTCTGCTCTAGCTATCGTTTGCTATAACTACTTCACCAACAAAATTGATGCGATGACATACAGTATGGACGAAGCGGGATACAGCATTGTAGGTCAATTTCAATCACAAAAAGGATAAATAATTTACGTTTCACTTAGATAAAGTATAAAACAGTAAAGCTATGCCAAAAGTAAACATGCCAAAAGGAACCCCATCATTGGATATGACTCCATTGGTGGACCTTGCATTTTTGCTTGTAACATTTTTCATGCTTACTGCTTCTTTCCGTCAGGCGGAACCTGTCAAAGTAACCCCTCCTAGCAGTATTTCTTTAGAAGAAATGCCTAAATTTAATTTTGCAACCAGCATAGATGAGACGGGCCGAGTTTTTGTGGATATTCAACCATCTACACTTCGTGGAGCCATTTTCTCCGCAGTAGCAAAAAAACTAGGATACCAAACTTCGGAAAAAGATTCAACCAAGTTTGTGGGTGCTGGACCATTCGGACTAAAATTTGTACCTCTCTTAAAATATGTTAACTTATCGTCAACAGAAAGAGAGAGCGTTCAACAGAATGGTATTCCTTATGATACATCTGGGAAAAAGACAGAATTAAACACTTGGATAGAACAGGCGAGAATTGTAAGTCAAAATATTGTTCTACAAGAAGAAGCAGATGCAATTGCAAAGAAAAAACCTTATGATAAAATGGAGCGATTTATTAAATTCTCTATTAAGGCAGATGGACGTGCAAAGTATGATCAAGTCAAGCAAATTATAGATGTGTATCGAGATGCACGCGTTAAGAAATTTCAGATGGTTACCCAATCTGAAGAAGCTCCAAACATTAACTTAAGGGATTATTAAGATATGGCAGAATTAAATACCGACGGCGGCGGTGGAAACGGAAAAGGTGGAAAAAAAAGAGCCAAAAAACAAAGTACTAAAGTGGATATGACTCCACTAGTAGATTTGGCCTTTTTACTATTAACCTTCTTTGTATTAACCTCTACCTTCAGTCAACCAAAAACCATGCGCATGATTTTCCCCGAAAAGATTGAAGATGGCGGACCACCGCCACCACCAATTAAGGATGGTCATACGGTCCTGGCTTCAAAGGACAATGAAATATATTATTACAGAGGTCAATTAGATGAAACCACTGAAATGATTAAAACGGATTTGACCGCAAAAGGGCTTCGCAAATTTCTAATTGGTGCTAATAAAAAGCTTATTAAAACCTTAAATAAATTAGAAAATCAAAAGCTTAAAGTTGATGCAAAGGACACAGCCAAAATCAATGCGATTGATCGCGAATTCGAAGAGGCTAAAACAAAAGATAAGCAAATAGTAATCGTAAAAAATGATGGAGGTGCTACGTATAAGAATATGATTGATATCATTGATGAACTAGCCATTTCTAATATTATTTATTACTACCCTGCGGAGGGTGGTTTTACAAAACGCGAAGAGAGACTCGTGAATGAGGCTCGCGAAGGCAAATTGGAAGGGAGCGAAGAATAATGAGTACTATTTTTAATAATTGGGACAATGCTACTAGTGATGATCGTATAGAACTTGTTTTCGAAAGTAGAAATAAAGCTTACGGAGCCTACAAAATCAGAAAGGAGTTTAGTAAGAATCAGATTATGGCCATGATTGTGGCTGTTGGTTTTGCTTTTATACTAACAGGTGGTACCCTTATCTATAACAAATGGCAAAACACGAGTAAAGGTGCTACGAAAGCCAAGGTTATTACTAAAATTGAAACTTTGGATGAATTGGAAGAACCCGAAGAGGAAATTAAAGAACCAGAACCAGAGCTTAAAGAGCCAGAACCTCAGGTAGAAACTCAGGCCTATGTTGTTCCTAAAATTGATAAAACGGCAAAAAATGATGATGCTAACTTATTTGATCCAAACAAGATTAAGAATCCCGCAAGCAAAACAAAAGATGGAATAGATGACCAACTTGGACTCTTTGATCCTTCCAAGATAAAAGGACCAACCAATACGGGTGGAGAAGACAAAGGACCTGTCAAAGTAGCTATTAAAGCAAGTTATCCAGGAGGTGATCAAGCTTTTGCTCAATACATAATAGACAACCTGATTTACCCCGAAAGGTGTAAACAAGAAGGAATTGCAGGTTATGTGAGATTACAGTTTATTGTAGATGTAAAAGGGAGAGTGAGTAAAGTAACTCCTCTGGATGAAACAAAATCATGCCTAGAGTTTACCAAAGAAGCCATACGTGTTTTAAAAGAAACAAAATGGATTCCTGGGAACACCAATGGTAAATTTTTCCCTTCCTATCGAGTAGTTCCAATTAGTTTATCATTTACTGAATAAGAGCTCAGAGAAATAAAAAAGCCGATTTTCCCAAGGAAGATCGGCTTTTTTTTGTAAAATATATGAGTGATTAAACCCACTTCTCCCCTACTTTTGAAACATTGAGTTCTACCATTTTAGATATTACAGATTTAAAAATATTCAACCAGCAAAAACAGTTACTCCAACTGCCTAAGTTGCAAATAAAGCAAGGTGAAATTCATTCCCTGATTGGCGAGAGTGGCAGTGGTAAAAGTTTAACTCTACTGGCAAGTATTGGCCTTCTACACAAGAAATTATCTTACACGGGCGGTATCTCTTTATTTAATAAAGAAAGTCAAAAATACAGTGAAAAAAGCTGGGAAAAATTAAGAGGGAGAAGGATATCCATGGTATTTCAGGAACCCATGAGTGCATTAAACCCATTAATGACCTGCGGGAAACAACTCTTGGAATGTTTAAATATTCATGAACAACTGCCAAAAAGCGAAGCACAATCCAAAGCAGAGAAGGCGCTTTCAGCTGCGGGAATCGAAGAGCCTTTAAGAATAATGGATTGTTTCCCTCACCAAATTTCTGGAGGTCAAAGGCAACGAGTTATGATTGCTATGGCATGCATTAACAAGCCTGATTTAGTTCTTGCAGACGAACCTACAACAGCTCTTGATACCATTACTGCATCTAAAGTATTGCAAACTTTAGTTGATAATTGCAAACAAAACAATTAAAT
>JAURQA010000222.1 GCA_030836345.1 Bacteroidota bacterium | reverse complement strand
TAAAAGTCAATTCTATGCTAATTTGTGGCTATATGTTCTGAACGGTAAAATTGTTAGAGTAAATCAATATAATCAATCAATCGAAAATTGATAAAGTAATATCCCTCAAACTCAAGAGGGGACTTTTCTTTTAAAGCTTTTCTCTATATCTTAGGGGTATTATTAATCATAAATCAATTAAAATGAAAAAATTATTACTATTATTCTTTTTAAACATTTCAATCCTCTTTGCTCAAGAAAATGAACCTTATATTTTGAGATTTCACTATATGGAGGTTAGTTCAGGTCAAAATGAATTTATTAATGCTAATAAGACTTATTTCAAAAAATTAGCCGAGCAAGCAGTAAAAGATAAAAAGTGGGCTGGATGGGATATGATGCAATCGGTAAGTGACCCAAATCAGTTCTTATTTATTCATCATTATAACAGTCCTGAACAATATGAAAATGCAAAAGATATCTTTAGTGGAGAAGTAGCTAAAAATCTTGGATTAATAGCACCTGATTGGAGCAGTTGGCAAGCAATAGGAAAGCCATTTGAGTTTTGGCAAATTATTTCTAATGCTATTGGAAATACAAATTCAAATTATTTCATTAAAAATGAATTTAAATCTACTAATGGACAAAAATTCATAGAGAACAATAAATTATGGGGTGAAATGGTTGTTAAACCTCAATTAGATGAAGTAGATGGACTTAATTGGGCTTTTGGAATCAAACTAATGGATAATCATTGGGAGGATGGTAAAATGGCTTCTTTTAATGGTATTTCTTTTGATGGGTTTGATAGTTTAAATTCTCTGATGAAAGCTAATTCATATAATGAAAATCCAACTCCAAATAAGCTTATAGAGAAATTTTCAAAAGAAGTTCAAAAAAGAGAATTAAATGATTTTGCATCTGCCAGAAAAACTTCAGTTTGGAAAGTAATTGATAACACTTGGAATTAATCATTTAGTTTATTAAAATCCCTCCCAAGTGGAGGGTTTTTCTTTTACACCAATGAGGACAATCCAAATCCTCTCTTATCCATTGCTATAACTTACCTAACCTAAGATTACCTTACTGCAAAATGGGGGGGGGTTAGTTTTTATCATTTAGATTAAGTTTATTTTTCTAATACTATTTTGACTCATTTCACCTATGTAAAGATTATCGCTTGAATCTATTGCAAGCAAAACATCAAAACTTGACGTCCAATCCTATTAGCTTTCTTATATTTATATATTACAAAATAGAACTTGCCTCTTAAATAAACTATATTGGATTGAGGAAAAGTACAATTGAATACCAATGGGGAAAAAACCAAAACTGATTCGGCAAATGGGCTTATTTACCCTAATTGCAACAGGGGTATCCTCTATGGTAGGAGCTTCAATCAATGTTGTTCCTTTTATGATTCATCGAAGTGTTCCTACCATTGGTCCTTATGTACTTTGGGCCTTTACTTTTGCAATCCTTCCTGCATTATTTGCTGGATTTGCTTATGCTATTTTATCCTCTGCAATGCCTCGCGCAGGAGGAAGCTACTTATACGCGAGTAGGGGTTTGAATCCCTACCTAGGTTTTGTAGCAAGTTTTTCACAATGGTTTGGTTTATCAATTGTTATTGGAGTAATCGCTTATATATCAATTCCTTTTTTAAGAGATATTGCATTCAGTTATGGCTTGTACAAGCTTTCCTCTCTCTTGGACGTGTCTTGGGTGAGAGTAAGTCTTGCGTTGAGTTTTATTTGGAGTTTTGTTTATCTTAACATTAGAGGAATAAAATCCTATGCAAATTTGTTGATTCCGATGGTTGCAATGATCTTTTGTTTAGGAAGTATTGTAATCATTTCAGGCTTGTTTTATGAAACCTCTGACTTCCTATTTTCTATTGAACAGCAGGAGAACATAATACATAAAATTCCCCAAAATCCAGATTTTGAATGGTATGGTTTTTTCTCTGCAGCAGCGGTTTTATTTTCAAGTTTTATAGGATTTGACGCCATCGCTCAGACGGGTAGTGAAGCGGTAAACCCAAGACGCAATTTACCTTTAGCGATCTTAATTTCTATTTTAGGGGTAGGACTATTCTATTTTCTTTTTACGGCTTCTGTTTACCATATAATCCCTTGGAGTTTTGTAGCAGAGCAAGCACAAAACAAAGATATTACTGCGCCTGGTATGTTGAGTTATATCCTTCCAAAGGGACTGGACACCCTCATTATTTTAGGAGCTGCGGTTGCTTTAATAAATGACCTCCCTGCCATGTTGCTTTCTGTCTCGAGGCTAATGTTTGCCTGGGCAAAAGATGGGATCATGTCTGCAAAATTAATGGTCATTCATCCGAAAAGAAACACTCCTGTTATCGCTTTAACTTTTGCAGGGATCATGTCTAGTATTGGAGTATTGGGATCTAATTTTGCTGGGGACTTTTTTTTGGGGATTGACATCATGGTAACCTCGATGTTGGTGAATTTTTTGCTTATGTGTATTACCCTGCTTTGTATAAAAAACCACAATATTGAGCTTTACAAGAATATTAAAGTGATTAAAAACAGAACGCTTCAACTTTTTATTGCTTGGGGCGGAGTAATTTTACTATGCGGGTTTTTACTGATGCACATCTACAAAGATTTAACAAATGAAGTAAACGCATGGTATTTTCACTCCACCTATGTTTGGCTGATAGTAATGGGGATTGCAAGCCTAGTTTTTATTTTTCAATGGAATCAATTAAAATCAAAGGAAAAACTAATACAAAAGAAGTTTAAAAAACTACCAAGTGAGTAACAATGAATAATAAGATCGAGATTTCCGATACCCTTAGCATACCTAGATTGGTCATGGGTTTATGGCAAATTGCTGATATGGAAAGAAATGATCAGCTACTGGATTCAAAACAAACTGCGAGCTATATGGATTCTTACGTCAGCGCAGGATTTAACACTTTTGATATGGCAGATCATTATGGCTCTAGTGAGATCATTGCTGGGATTTGTAAGAATAATCATTCTGAAAAGGAATCGATTCGGTTAATGACAAAATGGGTTCCTAAGCCCGGTGCTATAGACAAGAAGACGGTCCGTGAAGCAGTGCAGAGCGCACTAGATAGAATGCAACAAAAAAGCCTGGACATGATGCAATTTCATGCGTGGCTTTACGCAGACCCAAGCTGGTTAGATGCTCTTTTTTATTTAAAAGAACTCAAAGAGGAAGGTTTGATAAAGAATATTGGAGTTACAAATTTTGATGCTCATCACATACGAGTAGCTTGTGCAAGCGGAATTCCAATTGTTTCTAATCAAATTTCCCATTCCCTTATTGACCGACGCGCTTTAGGAAACATGAAGGAAGTATGTGAACAATACGGTGTTAAACTATTGGCGTATGGGACACTGTTGGGAGGCTTCTTGTCAGACCGTTGGTTAAATAAAAAGGAGCCTAAAGCCGAAGCTTTAGAAACCTGGTCACAGATGAAATATATGCGTTTTATTCAAGCAGCGGGGGGATGGGAAAAGTTTCAAAACCTTTTAGGAACTCTAAATCCGATTGCACAAAAACATCAGACTTCAATTGCTAATCTTGCAAGTCGCTACGTATTGGAAAATAAAAATGTAGCTGCTGTTATCATTGGTACTCGTCTTGGAGAAAGGTCACACATAAAAGAACATCAAGCGTTATTGAACATTTCACTGGATTCAAAAGATATTGAATTGATTGAAGAGGAAATCAGAAGTTTAGATCCTATTCCAGGGAATTGTGGAGACGAATACAGGAATCCTCCCTTTTTAACTGCTTCGGGAGATTTAAGCCATCATTTGGAAAGCATCCCAGAAGTGTTCAAAGAAATAAACGTTTCAAAATCTAGATCACAGGTTTATAGTGGGACAGTATGGGAACCTTTTGCAGGCTTCTCCAGAGCGGTAAAAAAGGGTAATCGTATTTCGGTTTCGGGGACAACGGCAACACATGGAGATAAAATCATAGGAGGAGAAGATGCTGCTGCCCAAACCCATTTTATTATCGACAAACTAGAAGCCGCTATACGATCCTTAGGAGGAAGTTTGTCTGATGTGATCAGAACTCGAATCTTTGTAAATGATATAGCAGACTGGGAAGCTGTAGCAAAAGCTCATGGTGCTCGATTTAAAAAAATTGATCCTGCGAATACGCTAGTTGAGGGGAAGCTCGTTGGAAAAGGATATAAAGTAGAAATAGAGGCTGAGGCTGAAATAAATTAGTCTTTTCCCTTTAGTCGCAATCGAAATCATCAATATAATTCAAAAAAAATGATTAATACAATTCAAAAAAAGAAGGTTAAAACAAATCGAAAATGGGTTATCATTATTTCTTTAATCTTGTGTAATCTTTCTTATTCACAAATAAAAAATCATGATTTAGAATCATTATTCAAAGAATGGAGAGCCTTTGAGATCCCTCCACAAATGGAAGGGGTACCCGATTATTCACAAGAGACCTTTGACCAACGTCTCGCTGCTTACCAAAACCTAAGAAGAAAACTAGAAACGCTACCCAAAGAGCGCTGGACGGTTAAAGAACAAGTAGATTGGCACCTCCTATGGGCAGAGATGAATGGATTCATGTTCAACTATAAAATTTTAAAACCATGGCAGCGCGACCCTGCTTTTTACAAATCCATATGGACCTATAAAAGTGATGTTCCCGCCCATGAAGGGCCAACCTCACATTTTGTTATTGAATTGTGGCAGTATGATTTTCCCTTAACGAAAGGAGAGCGTAAAAAGTTAATTTCTTCAATTAAAAAGATTCCAAATT
>JAURQA010000018.1 GCA_030836345.1 Bacteroidota bacterium | reverse complement strand
GTGTTAAATAAGTGGGAAATTGAACATATTCATCAGGTTATAGATATTTTAGGATTGTGGGGCGACAGCGTAGATAATATTCCAGGAGTGCCAGGAGTAGGAGAGAAAACATCTAAAAAGTTAATTGCTAAATATGGCAGTATGGAAAACATTCTGGCACATACGCATGAATTAAAAGGAAAACAAAAAGAAAACTTTGAGAACTTCTCAGAACAAGCACTTTTGAGCAAGCGGTTGGCTACCATTGATACTAAAGTCCCACTAGATTACACAGAGAAAGATTTGGAAGTAGAGGAGTTTAATACTTCTGAGCTGGAGCGACTTTTTGACGAGTTAGAGTTTAAAAATATTGCTAGACGAGTGCTAGGAAAGGAGCCCGAGAAGCCAAAAGCAGTTGCCGTTCAAGGTGATTTATTTGGTGGAAATACAGCAGTAGCTGAAATTCAACCATCAACCCCGCCTGTTCAAGTATTTGCCTCAAAAAAAGCAAATTATACGACCGTAAAAACAGCGGATGAGATACGTAAACTGTTGGCTGATCTTGAATCATCGACCGAGTTCTGTTTTGATACAGAAACTACCGGTTTAAACCATTTTCAAGATCGATTGTTGGGGATTTCCTTTTGCATTGAAAAGGGGAAAGCTTCTTATTTGCCAGTTCCTGCAGATAAGGATGAAGTGATTAGAATGCTGGAACCATTTAATCGATATTTTAGCTCGGATAAAGTAAAAATTGCCCATAATGCTAAGTTTGATATGCAGGTATTGAGTAATTATGGCATTGCAATTGGAGCTCCTATTTTTGACACCATGCTGGCACATTATGTGGTTGAACCAGACATGAGGCATAAAATGGATGTTTTAAGTGAGAATTACCTGAACTATAAACCCATTCCAATTGAAGAGCTTATCGGTAAAAAGGGCAAAAATCAATTGAGCCTGGATCAAATTGACTTGGAAAAAGTAAGTCAATATGCCTGCGAGGACGCAGATATTACCTTTCAACTCAAGCACAAACTAGAGCCTTTACTCCATAAAAGGAAGGTTGAGTCTGTATTTCATACTTTAGAGACGCCTTTGCTCTCAGTGCTTAGAGAGGTAGAATATGAGGGAATTAATGTAAATGCCGATTTTTTGAATGCCTACAGCATTGATTTGGAGGAACAATTAAAACAGTTGCTACAAACCATTTATGAATTGGCAGGACAAGAGTTCTTGGTGAGTTCTCCGCAACAGGTGGGGAACATACTTTTTGAAAAACTAAAACTGGTTGAGAAACCAAAGAAGACCAAAACGGGCCAATATCAAACCGACGAGGAGACCTTGCGAAAGCTCTCGGAACACGAAATTGTGGCTAAAATTCTTGAATTTAGAGGGGTGAGCAAACTTAAAAGCACCTATGTAGATGCATTGCCAAATTTAATTGAGCCCAGCACAGGACGCATTCATACCAGTTTTAACCAAGCCGTTGCAGCCACAGGTCGCCTTAGTTCAAATAACCCCAATTTACAGAATATACCCATTCGTACTGAGATGGGAAGGGAAGTAAGAAAAGCCTTTATTCCAAGGGATGAAAACCATACCATTATTAGTGCGGATTATTCGCAAATTGAGTTGCGAGTGATCGCACACGTAAGTGAAGACGCAGGGATGATAGATGCCTTTAAAAACAATCTGGATATTCATACTGCGACTGCAGCAAAAGTATTTGGAGTATCCTTAGATGAGGTGGATTCTGATATGCGTAGAAAAGCTAAAACGGTGAATTTTGGGATTATATATGGAATTAGCGCATTTGGGCTTTCGCAACGCTTAGGAATACCAAGAAAAGAGGCGAAGGAAATTATTGATAATTACTTTGAGCAGTTTCCAAATATTAAAAAATATATGGATGACACCATTGCTTTTGGCAAAGAACATGGGTACGTGCAAACCATTATGGGTCGCCGACGCTACATCCGAGATATTAATTCTGGGAATGCTACCGTGCGTGGATTCGCAGAACGAAATGCAATTAACGCTCCAATTCAAGGAAGTGCTGCTGATATGATAAAATTAGCCATGATTAATATTCAAAAATGGTTGCGATTAAGTTCATTTAAGACCAAAATGATTCTTCAGGTGCATGATGAACTTTTATTTGATGCTCCTAAAGGTGAAGTGGATGAAGTAAAAGCAAAGATTATTGAACTGATGAGCCACGCTCTTAAATTAAGCGTTCCTGTTTTAGTGGAAGCCAATCATGGAGATAATTGGTTGGAAGCACATTAATGGTTAATCGTTTAAATTTGCAAATGGAATGAGCACGGCACGCGTACCAAAAGAATTATTTAAGGAAGATGGACATTATTTAGGTCGTCCAGCAGATGCCACAGATGTAATTATTTCGCGAAGGGTAAATATAAGCAAGCAGATACCTGGGTTTTTAAACAAGGAAAAAACGGTGCTTGAAATTGGCTGTGGAAATGGGGCCACCTTATTTTTACTGGCCAAGGAGTTTAAGCAATTGGATGGAATAGAGGTAAATGAAGATCATCTAAAAGCATTTAATCAAACCAAGGAAAAAGAAGGAATAAACAACTGTTCATATAGTATTAAGGATGTGGTTAACTCAAAGGCTGAGAGGCAATATGACCGCGTTATTAGCTTTGAGGTAATTGAACATTTGGAGAGTCATTCTGGCCTAAACTACTATTATGACTCCTTAAAAAAAGGGGGTATGTTGGTAATTTCTGTGCCCAATAAATGGTGGATTTTTGAAACACATGGAGCAAAACTTCCCTTGCTTCCGTGGAATAGGGTTCCCTTCTTTTCGTGGCTACCCAAATTCATTCATTCTAAATATGCCAATGCTCGAATCTATAAAAAGAGAGAGATTATAGCCCTGTTATCGGAATATGGATTTAAAGTGAAGGAAGCTAAATACATTACAGCACCTATGGATGTTTTGCCGAAAGGAAAATTTAAGGACTTTATTATTAAGACATTTTTCAATTCTGAACTTACAAAATCTCCTTTTAAATCTCCCAGTATTTTTGTTGTAGCTACTAAAAAATAAAGCTAAAGCATAGCCTCAATCCAAGAAAAATAAAGGCAATACCAACGACTTTATTGACCCGTTCAATCATGGCAATTGATAAGAACGTTTTCAAAAAATGTGCAGCATAAGCAATGGCTACCTCCGTGAAAAATATTCCCAATATGGCCCCTACACCAAAAATAACCTTACTGTCTAATGTATATGTGCTCATAGGTGCAATGCTATATAAACTAAGCCACCATGCAGCATTGGCAGGGTTTGTTAGGTTAATAGATAATGCGGTCATATATAAGCTCCCCTTTTCTATAGTGTTTTTTTCTTTTTTGTATTCTTGAACAAATTGAACGATTCCAAAACCAATTAGAACCAAACCCCCAATGCCATTTATATGCGAAGAATAGCTCTCGAGAAAAGAGGTGATTTGAGACGTAAAAAGGATAGCTAAAATTACGAAAATAGCATCTATTGTAATGACACCAAGAGCGATGGGAAAAGCACTTTTATATCCGTTTTTTAAGGATTGATTGATTAATAAGAAAAAAATAGCACCCAGTATAATGCTCATTAGAAGACCGGCTCCCAGGCCATAGATTATGGCTTGAGCCTGCTGCATTATTTAATATTCTCCAGACGGAACTCCAACTGAGTTTTACGATCCTTAATCCAAAATTCTTTCCTCTTTAATCTTCGAATTTCATAAATCGTTCGTTCCCCACTGTCCATTTCAACAATAAAGTCACTATCCTGGTTCCCAGTTGTCCAAAAGCCGAGCTCCTTGGTCTGTAGCACTTGTCGAATGACCGATTGGTTTCTGGTAAACTCCCAAATATGTAATTTATAAGGGATCGTAGAATCCACATCATTATAAAGTACTTCTTTTACCTTCCATTTCCCCTCAATTCTTTCCGCTCTCGGTATAAAGGAAATCATGGGGCTGTCCGGGTACTTTTTACAAGCTCCTAAAGTTAAAACTAAGAGTAGTGAGAATAGTGCAAATTGCTTCATATTATTTTGTTACTATATTTCGGATGATGTTATCTGGCTTATTGAACTTCAAATTTAACTTAAACTGAATCATTTGATACCATTTCCATGGATTTTGTATAATTCCCCCTCCAATATCTAAATTATAATTATTATTAAATCTATCTTTAATGTTTTGGCTGTATATCAAAGGTAGGCTCACCTCAAAACTAGCTGTATGTCCATCAAATACACCATAAGTAAGGCCAGAAGTCCACCAAAACCTATCACTATTCGATAAACCACTGCTTGCAAAAGCACCATCGAAATAAAATTGAATAGGAAGTAAAGGTAAAAAATGACTTTGAGTATTAAAGCCCAGCATATAGTTACCGGTTACTGAAATAGGCATTGGAAAACGAATAGAAGGAATCGTACTTGTTGTATACATGTTTGCAAACCG
>JAURQA010000221.1 GCA_030836345.1 Bacteroidota bacterium | reverse complement strand
TAGCTAACCATATCTGCATAATCGGATGAGCTCATCAATGCGTCTAGTTGACTTGCATCAGAAATGGTTATTTTAACCATCCAACCATCGTCGTAAGGCTTCGTGTTAATCAACTCTGGGCTATCTTCCAAGGCTGCATTTATTTCTGTAACGGTACCAGAAATAGGCATGTAAAGATCACTTACTGTTTTTACAGCCTCTACCGTACCAAAGACTTCTGCTTCTGCAAGACTTTCGCCTTCAGATGGAATGTCAACAAAAACGATATCTCCTAACTCACCTTGAGCAAATTCTGTAATTCCAATGGTCGCTACATCGCCCTCAACTAAAACCCATTCATGGTCTTTTGTGTATTTTAAATTATCTGTAAAATTCATACTATTTTTTCTTTTGCTTAATTAACTTAATCAGGGTATTTAATTTATTCTTAATATCATTGCGATCAACAATAAAATCTAAAAATCCGTGCTCTACTAAAAACTCAGAACTTTGAAAACCTATTGGCAAATCTCTACCAATGGTTTCTTTTATAACTCTTGGTCCAGCAAATCCGATAAGTGCTTTGGGTTCTGCAATATTAAAATCACCCAACATTGCAAAACTAGCTGTTACACCACCCGTTGTGGGGTGAGTAAGGATGCTAATGTATGGGAGTTTGGCTTTATTGAGAAGCGCCAATTTTGCGCTTGTCTTTGCCATTTGCATTAAAGAAAAAGCAGCTTCCATCATACGAGCACCTCCACTTTTGGAAATCATAATAAAGGGAAGTTCGTGTTCTAGAGAGTAATCAATGCCTCGGGCAATTTTTTCTCCTACAACGGACCCCATACTTCCTCCAATAAAGGAAAAATCCATGCAGGATACCACCACTCTGTTTTCTCCTAGCTTTCCTGTTGCTGTTCTACAGGCATCGTCCAATCCAGTTTTTGCCTGAGCAACTTGAACACGATCTTTATATGGAGCTGAATCAACAAACTCTAAAGGATCGCCACTTGAAAGTCCAAGGGCTAGTTCGGTATATTTACCTTTTTCAAATAAAAGGCTAAAATATTCCCTACTCCCAATTCTTTCGTGATAGTTGCATTCTGGACAAACATATAAATTGCGAATCCAATCTTTTGCAGGAACCAGCGTTTTGCATTCCTTACATTTTTCCCATAAACCATCAGGTGTACTTTTCTTATCCTTTGTTTTGGTAAGAATTCCACTGAGTTTTCGCTTATACCACTTTTCTTCTTCGGTCATGGAGCCTGATTTTCTTATACTTTTCTACTAATCGCTAAGTTAAGCGATTGTGACATTTGAATCAAGGTATACATCTTGAATCGATTTCAAGAGATTTACACCCTCATCCATTGGTTTTTGGAAAGCTTTTCGGCCACTTATAAGACCAGAACCTCCGGCTCTTTTGTTTATTACTGCAGTAGCAACGGCTTCGGCTAAATCACCTGCTCCTTTACTTTCTCCTCCACTATTTATAAGTCCAGCTCTGCCCATGTAGCAATTTGCTACTTGGTAACGGCAAAGGTCAATTGGATGGTCTGAGGATAATTCCGAATACACCTTTTCATGTGTTTTTCCAAAGTTTATTGCATTGTATCCACCATTATTGGTAGGTAGTTTTTGTTTGATGATATCTGCTTGAAGTGTAACGCCAAGATGATTTGCTTGAGCTGTTATATCAGAAGCTGTATGGTAATCTACACCATCTTTTTTGAAGCCAGGATTTCTTAAATAACACCAAAGGATTGTTCCCATGCCTAATTCATGTGCCATTTCAAATGCTTTAGCAACTTCAATGATTTGTCTATTGCTGTCTTCGCTTCCAAAATAAATGGTTGCTCCTACGGCCCTAGCACCTAAATTCCATGCCCCTTTAATATTACCGTACATTATTTGGTCGTAAGTATTTGGGTAGCTTAAAATTTCGTTATGATTTATTTTAACAATAAATGGTATTTTGTGGGCGTATTTACGACTACAAGATGCCAAAACACCAAAAGTAGAAGCAACTGCATTACATTCGCCTTCTACAGCTAATTTAATGATATTCTCGGGGTCAAAGTATATTGGATTTGGAGCAAAAGATGCACCTGCACTATGTTCAATTCCCTGATCTACTGGCAAGATACTCATGTATCCTGTATTGCCCAATCTGCCTTGTCCATAGATAGATTGCAGATTCATTAATGTCTGCGTGCTACGATTCGTTTGTGTAAATACGTCTTCAACAAAGTTCGCACTTGGCAAGTGCAAATTTTCCTTACTAATCGTTTTACAGGTGTGATTTAGCAATGTGTTTGCGTCAGCTCCTAATAATTGTTCGATATCCAATCCCATTTTTTTAAATTAACCATGCAAAAGTAATGGTTTAGGTTGATTATAGAAAAGAAGAAAAAAAAATAGATTTCGGGGCAACAATTTATGTGATCAATGTGTCAAAAAAGCCTAATAACAATAAATCCTACTAAAATATGGATATTTGTGGAAAGATTAATGACAGACCAAGAATTGGTTCAGGGGTGTATAAAGCGGGACGAGAAGTATCAGAAGATACTTTGGGACACTTATGCTCTAAAACTTCTCACAGTTTGCCGACGTTACTGCAAGGATATATACGAAGCTGAGGATGTTCTAATGGAAACGATGGTTAAAGTATACGACAATATTGGTTCTTTTAGAGGAGATAGTAAATTGGGAACCTATTTGCGCAGAATTGTCATTAATAATTGCCTTAACAAAATTAGAAGACATAAACCGACAAGTTCATTAGAGCAGGTCGATTTTTATCTTGGCAATGATGAAAAAATAACAGACAAACTAGCGGCTGAGGACATTATGAAGCTAGTGCGTCAATTGCCTGATGGTTACAGGCAAGTATTTAATATGTTCGCAATTGACGGGTATTCGCATCGAGAAATATCTGAAGTATTAAACATTAAAGAAGTTACAAGTCGTACGCAATACTCCAAAGCAAGAAAGGCCTTGCAAGAAAAGTTATTGAAAGTTACGGGGAAAGCAATGTGATGAGTGAAACAAATTATTTTAAAGAACAGTTAGGCGATTATGAATCGCCCTTGTCTGAGAGAGTTTCTTTTGATAAGGTAATTGTCAAGACAAACAAAAAAGCGGGTGGAGTGCGAATGAATCCCAAAACAATTATTACCGCAGGTTTGGTATTAATCATCGGTACATTTTTTGTTGGTTACAGTCAAAATGACCATACTGACTCGGGTCATAGCGAAGTTGTGGCATCCGCGCAAATCCCCAATTCCAAAATATCTAAGAATAGCTCCAATAGTAAGGCTGTTTTTTTAGCTAGTACCACAGATATTCATCTTGAAAAACTGGAGAAAGGGGTTTCAGTTGAACGTTCGACGAATTCAAAAGAACAAATCAGTTCAAATAAGCTAGCATCTGATAAAACCAAAAGAATATCTGGCTTGATTATAAACCAGATAAAGAGTATTGTGCCAGTTCCAGCAATGGCCAAAAATAGTGAATCTGAGACCTTCCCATCTAAGAATGGTGGAATCCCGGATCAGGAAATAATAAAACCGTTTACAGCAGTTGCAATTCCCGATGCTATGGATGATTTTTCAAAAGAGCAAAGGCCTCAATCAGAAAAAGAAGTAAATCACTCCTCTGAAGTTGAGGAGACCATAAAGAGTGATGCTAAACCTAATTTAGCAGCAATTTCAAAAGAAAAGCAAAGTAAAGAATCAGTTGCTCTTTTAGAGGCGGATAAAGCAGATAGTCCTGAGGCTAAGAATTTAAAAAAGGGGGATGCCCGTCCAGGGGGTAGTGGTCTAAAAGTTGAGTTTTCATTAATCTCGATTGGGTCCAATGTTTACGGACAAATTAGCGATGATGCTTTTATTACTGGAAGTCAAAGAAATTTTGCCCTTCAGAGCTTGCTTTCAAAAGAAGTTTTAGATAAAATTCAGATAGGAGCTGGAATAGGATACGGCCTTAATGAGAGTATTGGAAAGTATGAGTGGATGAATAAAGTTGAAGAACAAGTCATTACTTCTAGACAACAGATAATTGTTCAACCAGGACTTCCAGATAGAGTGGTTACAACTTATGATACCTCTTTTACTACCAAACTGGAAAACAGGACCTCGGATTTATTGTATAAGTCAGAATATGTTTCCTTGCCGCTAGGATTAAGATATGAAGTGAAAGATTTTGGTGTATTTAAGGTTTTAGCCTCATATACCTTTGAACCAGGTTTGCTGCTGGTTAATTCAGGTCATGTCTTTAACGCATCTGAGGTTCAAAACACTTCGGATAAGCTAAGCAACTCTTTGGTTATCCAAAATAAATTTAGTGCTAGGTTAACGTACAACTTAGGTGCAAAATGGAGTTTTATGCTTGAGCCAATGTACAGCAATACTTACTATTCTGAGAAAATATTGAATATTAATAATGCATCTAAATTTGGAATGGGAGTTGGGTTAATCTTTAATCTTTAATGCGGATTGCTACATTTATTGCCTTTGGCATTATACAAATCGGCCTATTAGGTCAGAACGCTAGGCTAAACACAAAATTCAGTACATTTAGTTTTAATGCTTTAGGTCAAACAGGTTTACGAGATACAGCCGTTGTTTTTCCGAAGGGAAGTGGAAAAGTTGCCCTAAAGAGACTAAATTACTGGGTAACTGGAATTGAACTAGGGAAGGACACTTTTAGCATTGGTTGCGATGTGTTTTCTGATCGATCGGACTGGTCAAGGGGACCGGCTCATATTAGTGGGACTGAATTTATAGCGAATTGGCCGGGACTTTGGTCTCTTAGAAAAAAAGAGATAGAGGCGCATCGCAAAAACTACCAAAATGCGAATTACACTGTACCAAATCAAATCTCAACATGGCCTTCAAATATGAATGAATTAGGCTTTCCAAAAACCTTAGCCGCCTATGTAGATACTGATTTAGATAGAGTATATAACCCATCAAATGGAGACTTTCCTTTTTTATTGGGTGAAATAAATGTGCTATCCGTAGCCACTGATTCTTTTCAAAAAGGAGGGTATAAACCTGAACCAATACCCCTAGATATTAGTTCCCAGCACTTTCTGTTGGACACGAACTCCAATCGAGTGTATAGTAGAATTACCTTATGCAATAGGGGACTCATTGATTTTTCAGCAGTTCGATTCAGTGTAATTTTAGATGGACAAATAGGGAATGCATTAGACGATGCGATGTTATCCGATTCAATTCTAAACATGGTGGCTATAAAAAATGGACAGGAAGTGGATGAAGTTTATGGGAAAAATTGGCCCGCGATAGGCTATGTTTTATGCAAGGGAAATTTAGGTGCTAGTATGTATATCCAAAAGGGGAATAGCAATGTTTTTGGAGAAGCTAGTACAAGTGCTGAATTTTTTAACTATGCACACGGAATGTGGCTAGAAGGAGCATCACTCACCTATGGAGGTAGCGGATTAGATGGGACGATTCCTTCGAACTATATTTACTCTGGTTTTTCTGACACTCAAAACGGAAAAGAACCATGGTTGGATAACGAGAATATTGGAAAAAGAACGGTTGTTGCAAGTTCGACAAATATGGATATTGCTTCGAATGAATGTGCGGTTTTGGATGTTTGTTACTTTGTTTTACCCAATGCGCCTAGCAATGATTCCATAAGGGCAGAAGCAAATCGTATATTAGAGGAATATAATGGAACGGACTTTACTTTGGGTTCAAGCATCCCTCATAAAGTAAGAACTGGCATTTCAACTATTTTTGCAACAGCAGGGGCCCTTATCTCAAGTAGGGAATACCATTTACTAAGCCCGGTTATTTATGCTTTGGATGGAAGGCGTATTTCTTTAGAAAAGAATGGAATAATCCAAATGCCTTATTCAAAAGGGATCTATATTATGGTTTCCTCAAAAAGGAAATCTCAGCGATTGATAATAGAATAAAGCATTCTACTGATACATTTGATTGCACCCTCTAATATCAGAGTATTGAATTCGTCCAATAATTTCAAAAGAACCATCCGATCGCACGATTCCTAAGTCATCCGTGGCTATAAAAGAACAGGTACTCACATTTGCTAAATCTATAATGTTAATTCGACCACGTTTATTGACATCTAAAAGCTTTGTAGGATCGTTTATATCTGATATAACCACTTTCATCCAAGGAGGGCAGTGGTAGAGGCCATTCGCTCTGGAATATGCCTGAGACTGAAGCTCAGTCATCCCATATTCTCCATGAATGCTTGCAACGTTAAATTGTGTTTTTAAAATTTGATGCAATTCAGATTTTTGAATTTCCTTTCGCTTTCCCTTCATCCCGCCTGTTTCTAAAATGATGCTTTTAGAAGCCATTGCTTGTGGGTACTGCATGGAAAAATCAATGAGTGCATGGGAAACTCCAAAAAGAATAATCGATTCACCTGCTTTGTTTAAACTATTTAACTGATTGTTTAATCGATCAAAATTATGGATGTAAAAATCACCTCCTTTTGATTGGCTCATGAATGATTTTATCATGTGAACGAGAGATGAGTTTCCCCTTTCAAGATATCCGGGCAATAAAGCTAAAATATGATACTTATCTAGGGCCCCATACTGCAGTTCGAAAGCCCTTTGACTAATTTCTTCATAAAAGGAAAGCGATTCAATTGCATGTTTAGAGATGCCAGTATTTGTAGTAGAGCTGCTTTCAAATACTTGTTCTATTTCCCAATTTCCGGTTTTTACTATTTCCTTCTTGAATT
>JAURQA010000220.1 GCA_030836345.1 Bacteroidota bacterium | reverse complement strand
TATGAAGAGTTAAAGGCAAAAGCCAAAAAAGAAAATTATAGTAAAGATGGCCGATTAAATTCAAAGTTAATTTATGAGGCTTTTAGAGGCAGATACGATTACGGAACTATAAAACTGTGTTTCGCATATATAGAAAAAGGATGATTTACGACCCTTGTAACTCATCACAAGGCTTAAGAAATGAACATTTTTTAATACAATTCATTACACAATTGGGTACCTCTTCCCTTATTCAGTAAATTTGCCATTGCTAAAATGGAAGCTAAAAAAACATTAGACGAATTGTATGCTGCTAATCGTGGCAAGGATCAATATGTAGCCCCCGATTTTTATGGGATTGACGACTTGTTAACCGAGGAGCAAAAGCTCATTAGAGGTTCCGTTCAAGACTGGGTTAAACGAGACCTCTCTCCAATAATAGAATATTATGCACAACGTGCGGAATTTCCTCAGCACATGGTTAAGCAATTGGCTGATGTGGGCGCCTTCGGCCCGCAGCTGCCTTTGGAATATGGCTGTGGAGGAATGGATTACACCACCTACGGAATTATTATGCAGGAATTGGAACGCTGCGATTCAGGTGTAAGGAGTACTGCATCTGTGCAAGGTAGCTTGGTAATGTACCCCATTTATAAATTTGGTAGCGAGGAGCAAAAACATAAGTATTTGCCAAAGTTAGCAAACGGTAAAATGTTGGGATGCTTTGGATTAACAGAGCCTGACCATGGAAGTAATCCTGGTGGAATGACTACTAAGTATATCGAGGATGGAGATGATATTATATTAAACGGCGCTAAAATGTGGATTAGCAATGCGCCTTTTGCCGATGTAGCAGTTGTTTGGGCCAAAAATCCAGAAGGAAAAGTAAAAGGAGTGATTGTAGAGCGAGGCATGGAAGGTTTTACAACTCCAGAAACCCACGGGAAATGGAGCTTGCGAGCCAGTTGTACCGGAGAATTAGTCTTTGATAATGTACGCATTCCTAAATCCAATATATTGCCAAATGTAACGGGCTTAAAAGGGCCATTAACCTGTTTAAACAGTGCCCGTTATGGGATCAGTTGGGGTGCCTTGGGTGCGGCCATGGATTGCTATGATACTGCACTAAGATACTCGAAGCAAAGAGAGCAATTTGGAAAACCTATTGGAGGGTTCCAATTGCAACAAAAGAAATTGGCTGAAATGATTACCGAAATCACCAAAGGTCAGTTATTGGCTTGGAGGCTTGGTCAATTAATGGATGCGGGTAAAGCTACTCCCGCACAAATTAGTATGTGTAAAAGAAATAATGTAGAAATTGCCATCAATATCGCCAGAGAAAGTCGTCAGATTTTGGGAGGAATGGGAATAACAGGAGAATATCCTCAAATGAGACATATGGCTAATTTAGAAAGCGTTATTACCTATGAAGGAACCCACGATATTCATCTGCTAATTTTAGGAATGGAAATAACAGGCGAAAACGCTTTCGTATAGTATAGTTATGAAAAGGCTTTTTGGCATATTGGCATTCTTGATTTGTTTCAATGCTGTGACGGCTTACACCGATAAGCCAGTTATCATACATATTGATAAGTCAAAGCAGTTAGATACCAACGGTTTCAATATTGGTAAAGAAATAGTGAATGCTGCCTATCAGTTAATCATAGAAGAAAAGATAAGCCTATATCTTTCACCTCGAAAAGAAAGCCTAATATCTGCTTCATCATTGATGGCTATTGAAAGCAGTAATTCCGTCGATTTTAAGAAAGTCAAAGACGTTTTTTTTCATGAGTATTGGACCAGCAATAGGAGAAAAACATTGTTTACCATTGTTGGAATATCTTTTGTAGCAAAGTCAAAAACAGGAGAGAATATTAGTCTTGGTTACATGGATTTAAAGGAGGCTTGGCCTCATTTTGGTGCAATGAAAGTGTACATGAATGAAAATGGGAATGCAGGAATGAATATTACAGAAGCGATGTATTCTCGCAGATATCGCTTTAACATTATTCAATTTGGTCGCAAAGATTTTAAAGCGAAGCCCTACAAAAGTATCCAGTGTCGTAAAAGAGCGTTTAATGGAAAAAAAGAGCGCGAGGCGCTTGCGCCATTCAAAAGGAATAAGCGTGTAAAATATTTGATTCAACAACGAATCAGTGAACCCACAGAAATAGGCAATATAATCTATACCAATATTGCTAGCTTTTTAAACCAGAATAAACAGGTACTTTTTAATATAGGTGGGGAAAAGTATTTTGATTACAAAACGCTAAAGAGTGACGTGGCTGTAACCAGAATTGAAGTGGTTGAACACATAGGTAAATTTAAGGAAGGTGGCCTAAATTCTGAAGTACAAGAACTCCTCATTTATGTAAATAATAAGCCCCTCAACTCAGTGTCCTTAAAAACCTTGCTAATCTGGGATATTATATTCAATTTTAATAGCATAGATGATGTTTTGCGAGGAAAAAAATTCAATTACACACTGCTTGAATTAAACAGTGTATATATACCCGAAGAAGAATCCGATTGGTATCGGCAAGGAATTAAAACCTATGATTGGAGTAGGTTAAGCTATTTTGTGGAATCCTATCGAAAGAAGAGTAAATAAAAGAATGTATACGATTAAATTTGGCACAGATGGTTGGCGCGAAATTATTGCCCAAGATTATACCGTTGAAAACGTGAGACGAGTAAGTGCCGGAACGGCTCAGTGGATGGCAAATACCGGAGCTAATAAAAGAATTGTTTTAGGATACGATTGCCGATTCGGTGGAATTATGTTTGCCAAAGCTGCAGCCGAAGTTTTTGTGGATTTTGGTATAGAAGTCTTGTTTGCCGATAAGTTTGTCTCTACACCCATGGTATCCATGGCAGCCAACGAGTATAGTGCAGGTCTAGGTATAGTGCTTACTGCAAGTCACAACCCAGCCTCTTACAATGGCTTTAAATTAAAGGCTGCTTATGGTGGTCCAGCTTCTCCTTCAGATGTTGCTGAAATAGAAACCTTAATTCCAGAAAGGGTTGAAGATGCTATTTCATTTGAAAAGGCTTTGTCTGAGGGTAAAATAAGGTTCAGCTCATTTGAAGATCTTTATTTTGAAAAAGCTGCTGCAACCTTTGACTTAGATTTATTGAGATCAAATGGATCAAAGTTTATATATGATGCCATGTATGGTGCTGGACAAGATGTTTTTAAACGACTTATTCCCGCTGCAACAGTGTTGAATGGAACGTTCAACCCTAGTTTTAATGGGACAGCTCCTGAACCCATTGCAAAGAATTTAAAGGAAATTTCAAATACCATAAGCCAAGGCGATTATCTATGTGGTTTGGCTACGGATGGAGACGCAGATCGAATCGGTTTTTTTGATGGTGATGGGAATTTTGTAGATAGCCACCATCTTATTTTACTTTTAATGCAATACCTCGTAAGTGCAAAGGGGTATAATGGCAAAGTGGTAAAATCCTTTAGTGTGAGTGATAAGATTCAAGTATTAGCCACAGAAATGGGGCTAGAAACAATTACTACTAAAATTGGATTTAAATACATCTGTACGCATATGGTTGAGGATGATGTATTGATTGGAGCTGAGGAAAGCGGCGGAATTGCAATTAAAGGACATATACCCGAAAGAGATGGCATTTGGATGGGCCTAGCTTTGATGGAATATTGCCTTAAAATGGGCAAAACCATTAAAGAACTTATTGAAGATGATAC
>JAURQA010000219.1 GCA_030836345.1 Bacteroidota bacterium | reverse complement strand
ACTTTGGGTATGGTTTCTATGTAGCGAGGAAGGTGAATTAAGAAATTCTTGGCTGCATCTTTGAATAATAGGGGGAGCAGAAAATTAGAAAAGCAGCCATTCGGTTGCTTTTTTGTTTTCTCATCTTTTAGGCGAGAAGTTTAGCCCGAACTTGTTTCGGGGAGCCCAATGAGGCGCTCGAAGCGGATAAGAATAGTCCATTGGACTATTCTAGCGAGAGTCGAAATGGCGCGCTGGTCGTTAAGAAAATATCCTATGGACATTTTTAGCAAAGGAGCGAGATGGCGAGATGGCGAGATGGCAAAATGATAAAACCGTTATAGTGTAGTGGTTTTTTTGTTTACCATATATTTAACTTTACAGGATCAATGATATTCGTATCTTAGTTCTTATGAAAAATATCCTTGTCTATCTCTCAATAATTTTCGTGCTTTCTTGCGCTCAAGAGCCCAATTACGACTTAAGTATCCTCGATGTAAAACGTATCGACATCGAAACTGCTCAAATTGAGAACGTCGACATCTATATTAACCAAGATCGTATTGTCTTAATTCAAAATGCGGATTCAAAAGACTTGGCAGCCAAAGAAACTGTTGATGCAAAGGGCGCCTATGCTATACCAGGCCTATGGGATAACCACATTCACTTTAGAGGAGGAGAATCTCTTTTAAAAGACAATGAAATGTTTTTAGAACGACTCATCGACTATGGAATTACCTCCGTAAGAGATGCAGGTGGAGATCTAACTTCTTCTGTAAAGAAATGGCAGCTAGAGGTTTCAAAAAATGAGCGAATTGGTCCAACCATTTTCACCTCTGGTCCTAAAATTGATGGTAAAAACCCAACCTGGCAAGGATCATTAGAAGTTGAATCAGAGGATGAATTAGATCAGGCTTTAGATTCCTTAGAACAACTTGAAGTAGATTTCATTAAACTCTACGATAGTAAATTAAATGGAAACCTCTTTCTATCCGCTCTTAAAAAATCAACCGCTAGAGGGTTTAAATCCTCTGGACATATGCCCTTTAGTGTTAGCTTAAACCAAGCTTTAGACGCTGGAATGAATGGTGTAGAACACCTCTACTATATACTCAAAGGAAGCTCCAAAGATGAACTAGAAATCACAAAACAATTTCAACAAGGTGCGCTCGGCTTTTGGCAAGCCATGCCCTTGTTAATAAACTCTTATGATGAAGCTACAGCTCAAAGCCTATTCAACAAGCTAAAACAACAAGAAGTCTTTGTGATTCCAACACTGCATATCGGGAATACTTTGAGTTATTTAGATGAGATTGATCACTCAAATGATGAATACCTCAACTCATTGAGCCCTGGCTTTAAAAAAACTTATGAGCGAAGAATTAAAAGCGCCTTAAACAGCTCTCCTGAAACTCGAGCTAATCGTAAAAACTTGGATGCACTTTTTGGAACACTCGCGCTAAAACTTCATGAATCTGGAGTTAAATTAATGGCAGGTTCAGATGCCGGAGCATACAATTCTTATGTATATCCTGGCCCATCACTTCACAAGGAACTTGAATCCCTAGTAGCTGTTGGATTAAGCCCATTAGAAGCCCTGAAAACCTCTCTAATCAACGGTCCAAAATGGTTGGGTGTCGAAGAAAACTACGGGGCAATTGCCAAAGGCAAAAAAGCGGATATCCTACTCTTAAAAATGAACCCATTAATCAATATAACAAATACTACCTCCATACAAGCAGTAATCAAAAATGGGCGGTATTTGAAGAAAAATTAAATGCAGTAACTGGTGTAATTTTGACCCTATGTTTAAACAAGAAAAAACTATTTAATCATGAATTTGACACTAATTAAAAGAGTATTATCTCCCCTGTTCCTATTATTGATTCCACTTTTTGGAACCATTTTCTCCAACCAAGTAAATTGGTCTCTATTTGACTTTATTTTGATGGGTATTCTGTTGGGATTGTTAGGGTTAAGTATCCATTTTATTTTGGAAAGGGTTCAGAATAAAAGAGTAAGAATAGTACCCATTATTTTTGTAATCCTCATTTTTCTGATGATTTGGGCTGAGCTAGCCGTAGGGGTATTCGGAACTCCATTTGCCGGAAGTTAAGTCATTAAAAAAATTCATTATACTGCAATTCTGCCTGGAAGGAGGAACTAGTGAAAGTGCTTCACTACTCCCACTAATCGATGTAAATGCTACCCTAAAAATAGTAGTGGTAAAAATAGAATAATCGTCAATTTTATATTTTATGGCTTTCTGATATTTTCAACCAACTGTTGAATTTCTTTTAAAGGTGCTGGGGTCATACTCGTCACTGTAATGGTAACAAAAAAGTTTGCTATCATGGCAATGGTGCCAAATCCTTCTGGAGAAATACCAAACCACCAATCGGCTTTGGTGCCACCACCAAACCAGCCGAATTTGAATTTGAGCATATAGAATAACATAAGAAAAACGCCTACCAGCATACCACTAATTGCACCTTCCTTATTGACGCGTTTGGAGAAAATCCCCAATAGTATTGCTGGGAAAAAAGAGGATGCCGCCAGTCCAAAAGCCAGGGCAACTGTAGCAGCTACGAAGCCAGGGGGATTAATCCCAAAATAACCTGCCAAACATACTGCTCCTGTTGCAGCCAAACGTGCGGCGATAAGTTCACCTCGTTCTGAGATACTGGGCATTAGCATTTTTTTGAGTAAATCGTGTGACACGGCTGATGAGATTACTAGCAAGAGTCCTGCTGCGGTAGAAAGAGCCGCCGCCAGTGCTCCTGCTGCAAGTAGGGCAATGACCCAATTTGGTAAATCGGCGATTTCTGGATTTGCCAGTACCATGATATCCACATCTACTTCCAATTCGTTGGTTGCAGTATCGGCCGTATATTGAATGAGTCCGTCTTTGTTTTTGTCTGTAAAACCAAGTAGTCCTGTGGTCTCCCATTTTTCAAACCAATAAGGCATTTGATCGTATGGCTTGTTGCTTACCGTTTCAATGAGGTTTGTTCTTGAAAAAACAGCAATGGCAGGAGCTGTTGTGTAAAGAATCGCTATAAATAAAAGTGCCCATCCAGCAGACTTTCGGGCATCGCTTACTTTTTTTACGGTAAAAAAGCGAACGATTACATGAGGTAGTCCTGCTGTACCTACCATAAGTGCCATGGTAATACAAAAGACATCAAACATGGATTTACTTCCTGAGGTATATTCGTGGAAGCCAAGTTCTTTATGTAATCCATCGAGTTTGTCTAAAAGATAAACCCCGTTTGCATCAACACCTCCAAATCCAAGCTGTGGAACTACATTTCCCGTTACCAAAAATGAAATATAAATCGCAGGCACCATAAAGGCAAAAATGAGTACACAGTATTGTGCAACTTGGGTATAAGTAATGCCCTTCATGCCTCCGAGGACGGCATAAAACAAAACAATCCCCATTCCTATGAGGACACCTGTTACAATATCTACCTCTAGATATCTAGAGAAGACCACCCCTACCCCTCGCATTTGTCCAGCGATATAGGTAAAGGACACAATCAGGGCGCAAAAAACAGCAACCGAGCGTGCAGTGTTTGAGTAATATCTGTCTCCAATAAAATCAGGCACTGTAAACTTGCCGAATTTCCGCAAATAAGGAGCGAGTAAGAGTGCCAAAAGTACATATCCCCCTGTCCAGCCCATCAAATAAACCGAGCCGTCATAGCCACTAAACGATATAATGCCCGCCATGGAAATAAAGGAGGCGGCCGACATCCAATCGGCTGCAGTTGCCATACCATTGGCAATAGGATGAACACCACCGCCGGCTACATAAAATTCTTTTGTTGAGCCAGCACGAGACCAAATAGCTATGCCTATATATAGTGAAAAACTCAATCCAACTGCAATCCAAATCCAATATTGAAGTTCAATCTAGTTGTCTTTATTTCGTTTGTTATCCAATCGATT
>JAURQA010000218.1 GCA_030836345.1 Bacteroidota bacterium | reverse complement strand
TTGGATTATTCCTTACTTGATTCTGATATACCTCTAAAGAAATTGTACTAAATTCGCTATCTTTCATGTGTAGAATGCGATTTCTTATATCCATATTTTTAGTGGTAGCTGTCATTTACGGCTGCGGGAAAGAGAGCAATTCAAATCCTATTCCTTCCTTGGAACTGAAAGGGTATGATGTACTTTCCGATTCCTCTGGCAAAGATAGTCTTATCCAAATTTATTTGAGCTATCGAGATGGCGATGGTGACTTAGGCCTGGGTAATGATAATTTAGCTTATCCTTTTGGGTATACTGATCCTTATTTTTATAACCTATTTGTAGATTATTACGTAAAAGATAGCGGTGTATTTATTAAAAAGGTCAACCCCTTGAGTCCTACAAGAGATACCATAGCCTTTCACGAACGCATCCAGAGCTTAACTCCAACAGGTAGAACCAAGATGATTTATGGTGATATTACCCTATATATTCCTGCATTCCCCTTCGGAACTTCGGCAGATAGAGTAAAATTTACTGCCCAAATAGTAGATCGCGCGCTCAATAAAAGCAAGCGAGTGAGCACTTCTGAAATTATCTTAAATCCATAAGTTTAGGCTTGTACTTATTTACAAGCCAGACTCCAAAAATAATGAGAATGGCTAATATCATTTTACGCACCGAAAAAGGTTCTCTGTTCAATAATATAGCTATTAGTCCAGCTAAAACAGGTTGAAGGAATATGTAAATAGCTGCAAGCTGAGGCGTGCTATTCTTTACGGCAAAGGCATTTAATTGATAGACTACGAATGTGGTGAAGAAAAGGATGTAAATAATTTTTATCCATACGTCCGCAGGAATCGTCCCAAAATTGGTATGAAAGGCAGGCCATATGGCAAATGGGAGTGCATAAAGAACACTAATTCCAAAGGTGGCTGAATTTAGTCTATTAGGGCTGTATTTGTTTAAAAGAGGCTTTACTCGAACCAAGTAGAATGCATAAAAAGCAGCATTTATGGCAATTAAAACATCTCCAAATACATCTCCCTGCGCAATGGATATTCCTTTATTACTAATCAGTAAAAAACTGCATACTGAGGCTACAAGTAAACCGATTACCTGAAATGTTTTGGGGGGACTTTTATAGATGATATGTTCAATGATTGCGACCATAACGGGAGTACATAACATGAGGACGGCCCCGTTAATGGGAAGGGTATAGCGCAGACCATAAAAAAAGAGCAACATGTTTCCAGATGTACCAAGAAATGCACACAATGCTATTTCTTTCCCATCTTTTTTCCAGTCAATTTTAAGGGACTTCCTCTTTAGTTTGGCTAGTCCATAAAACAAGAGTGCGGCTACAACAATTCTCATCCAAACAAATAGGCCGGGGTCTAAATAATCTGGCATGATTTGACCCGCAAATGAAAATAAAATGGCATAAAATAGGGTTACCAAAAATAGGGCGGCATGAACTTTATATTTCATTATTCCCAACCCCTCTCTCTTTTGATCGCATCATAGGCACGTTTAATTCTTATAAATTGTTCCTCGGCCTCGTCTTGTTCTTTCTCAGCTTTACCACTGTATTTATCAGGATGGTACCTTAAGGCCATTTTCCGAAACGCCTTTTTTGCTTCTTGCTCCGTAGCGCTTCGGTTAATTTCTAGGGCTTTATAATGGTGATTGCTATTTGCACTTTGGCTACTAAACCCTGCACTATTTGATTGTTCAGAACTATAATACATGGTCCTCAGTCTGTAGAAATCTGCGGATTGAATCCCTAAATGAGTTGAGATAAACACCAATCCTTGGATCTCTTTGGTACTTATTTCCCCATCTGCCATAGCTACTCTAAACAGCACTTTAAGCATATCATAACGTTGAGAATAGGCCATTTGTCCGCGAGCATGCCTACAAGTATCAAAAATGGGAACTGGATTTTTTATATAGGTTCTTAACTTTATGAGTAATTCGGCTGTTTTGTTTTCTCCATATGTCCTTAAAAGCAATTGTTTTATGGTACTTAATTCACTCTTTCTAGCAATTCCGTCGGCATTCATAATATGAGCTACTAAAACCAATAATGATTGCGCAAAATCTATGGGACTGTCAGAAAAATTTGAGTTTTCTGAACGGGTATCCATTCCCTTCGTCGAATGCTGTAAGTATTCTATGGCTAACCCTATAAGGAAACAAACAATGCCTGCTGTAGGACCGCCTCCTGCATAGCCAATAAACCCTAAAACTATGGCAATTTCAAGTCTCATAAAATGTTATTCTCGCACAAAGTCTTTGGCTTGTTTCATGATTTTATCGAACACAATATCTTGAATAACATAAAATTCTGAATCATTGTTTAAACGGGCAAAGTATGAATCTGTTTCAAAATCCTTTAATTTTCCCACCTTATCCGACAGGCTATAGGTTTCAGTACTTACAGGCCTTCTATATACATCTAGATTTTCAACGATTCCTTTTGTACTAGTGATTTTTAAATGAAATAGAATACCTCCTTTTAATACTTCACTCTTGGCTTTTGGATTTGTATTAATTCCTACGGTGGCTCCGCTTTCCCTGCTTAATTTACGAAACATATTTAGGTAGGTTAAAATAGTATTATTGCTTACATTCTTAACAGGTCCAGCTTTGGTCCGCATGCTTGCGTTTTCGCCTTTGTTTGAAATTACGAAACTTTGTTCTGGTGTAAATGGCCAATCTACTTCCAGCGTTGCAATTTCATGAATGGGGTAATCAATGAGTACTGTTGTTTTCCAATTATTTATATCTGTGTTGAAATAAATATTTAACGTACCTGCAAAACCAGGTATTTCGACAACACAAGGTCTATCACTTCCGGGAAGATACATGTGTGTAGCATATCCGTCTGATGTTCCCCCCCCAACAAAAATGGTTTTGAGTGCATCTTCGCCTTCATAAAATACAACTTTGGTGGCATTCAAAGCCATATCCCGTTCAATATATTTGACTGCGGCGTCATTTACTGGGTTTTTTACCTGAAGCCTCGGCAATAGCCAATTCAAAATTCGAGTTACATATTGAGTATCAGTTGGATAGCTTTCTTTACCATTGGTTACATTCCATTTATCCTGTGCTACTTTGGTTAAGATAATATACCCCTTATCCGCATCATTGGGTGAAATAAAAATTTTATCGATCTTCTTAGTTTGCTCTGGCAACATTTTGAAATCATCCAAGCCCACACCTGTGCTGTCTGTATTCTTCCAAAAAATGAGGGCCGCCAGTCCTAAGATTAATATAAATAGAATTCGTTTTCCTATCTTGGATTTAATAAAACTCATTGAAGCGCAAATTTAATCAATTCACTTTAGCTTGCCTTCAGAAACCAATATTTGTATAAAATGTTTCCATAAGATGATTGTTTTGTGCTCATAATTTTGAGTAAAATCAACCCATTGAGGTTTTAGCCAATTTTATTCAGGTAAGAGGGGATTTGTAATTCCTTGAGAAACAGTCTCCATTTCTGCTTTATTGGTATGGTGGACTTATGGATTGTTTTAAGATGCCTTGCTCATTTTTGTTCAACTAATCATGACCAAGATCATATTATATGATGTGGAAATATCTCCTTTTTATAGTAGCTTGCGAGCCAAATTATGTCTCAAAAAGTTACACTTGTAGGAGGAGGATTAGCCGGGAGCTTATTGGCTATTTTTTTAGCGAAAAAAGGGTTTAAGGTTAGTATTTACGAAAAACGCCCGGATATGCGTGGAAGCGACTATGAGGGGGGGAGAAGTATTAATCTAGCACTCAGTGAGCGAGGGTTGAGAGCTTTGCGTAAGCTGGGTTTAGATAAGGAAGTATTGGATATTGGAATTCCTATGACAGGGCGTATGATGCATGATCTTGAAGGTCAATTAAAGTATCAACCTTATGGGCATGATGGGCAGGCTATTTACTCTGTATCTAGAGGCTTATTAAATATTAAATTATTGCAAATGGCCGATACATTAAAGAATATCGAAATGTTTTTTGATCATGATTGTACTGGTGTAAATTTAGAAACAGCGGAAACGAGTTACACCAATAAAGCGGGTGATGCTGTTGAAGATAAAGCGGATTGGGTCATTGCTACGGATGGTGCCTACAGTGCAGTTCGCAAGGCTTTTCAAATGAGTGGTAGATTTAACTATGAGCAGAAATACGAGGATCACGGATACAAGGAATTAGAAATACTGGCCAACGCAGAGGGTGATTTTGCAATGAATAAAAACTGTCTGCATATATGGCCACGTAAGAGTTTCATGATGATTGCATTGCCAAACCCAGACGCTACGTTTACCTGTACCGTTTTTATGCCCTTCAAGGGTGAGCCTGGGTTTGATGATTTAACGACACGAGATGAAATAGAGGCTTTCGTTACGGAACAGTTCCCAGACGCGGTGCCCGTTATGCCAAATGTACTGGATGATTTTGAAAAGAACCCGGTAGGAAGTTTGGTAACTATACGTTCGTTTCCTTGGGTGCGAGGAAAAACAGCCCTTCTAGGAGATAGTGCACATGCCATTGTGCCTTTTTATGGGCAAGGAATGAATTGCTGTTTTGAAGATTGCTCAGATCTAGACTTCTGTTTAGGTGAAACGGACAATAATATGTCGGAGGCACTAAAAATGTACCAGGAGAGAAGAGTTAAGAATGCAAATGCAATTGCAGATTTGGCGTTGAAGAATTTTACTGAGATGAGAGATTGGGTAGGTCAGCCAGAGTTTTTGGCAAGAAAAGCCATTGAACATGATCTTTCAGAGCTTTACAAGGACGAATATAAAGCTCAGTATGAGCTGGTTACTTTTGCCGATGTGACCTACAAGGAAGCTTGGGACAGAGGCTTCGAAAATGATCGATTGATTGATCGAATTATTGAGGAAAAGCTGGAATCTAAGATTACGGACAGGCCATTCATGCTAAATCTCTTCAAAGAGTATTTGAGTTAGTTTTTTAATGAATTGAGGCCATTGCTTGAAAGCTTCTCATTGATCTTAATTTATACCCATTTCTTCTTGCGTTCTTTTCTCTATGCTATCTACAATGTTGGGATCAAAATCTGTACGATAACCACTGGTTCGAACCGGGTTTTCCTTGTCTAAGCGGCTGGCTAAAATAAATCCTATGCATAGTAGAATGCTGAAAAAGATGAGACTGACGATGATTTTAGATTTTTGTTTGGATTTCATATTCGAGTATTTAACTTGTATTGGATGTCTATATCCTTTAGTTTTTCGTAAACCAAGGATTCTAAAAATACACCTTCCTTTTCAGATTTTAATTGGCTGTAATGTTCTTTTTCTCCGGGAATTAGTATTTCCTTTCCAGGCATTGCTTGGCTTGATTTAATGTGCCGGATCCATACATCCATTTCGTTCTTAAACTCTGATATATCTCTAAATCCGGAAATGTCCCATGCTCCCACAAAATGTCCAATGCCTTTGCCAGGCATGGATGCAAGAGGAGCTAGGTAGGATACAAAAGGAGGCACAAATTTTCCGTAGTTTGCCCCAGAGAGTACACCACAAAAAATATCGACCCAAGCGCCTAAGCCATAACCTTTATAATGGCTGTTTTCTATAGTGCTCCCTAGGGGTAGTAGTGATCCACCTTTCTCCATATCTAGGGGGGATTTTGTAATACTTCCTTGGCTGTTTTGTACCCAATCTCCTTTAAGATTTTCTTGAGCCCTTTTAGCTATTTCTACTTTCCCATTGCTCACTGTTGATGTTGCCATATCTAAAACAAAAGGTATTTCTTTATTACTGGGAATGGCGATACAAATGGGATTTGTACCTAAAATTCTATCAGAACCATTTGCTATGGATACGAGAGGACTTGCATTGGTAAGTGCGAAGCCAATCATATTTTGGGGCAAGGCTTTCATGGCGTGGTATGCCGCAATGCCAAAATGATTGCTGTTTTGAATAGCCACCCATCCGCTGCCATGTTTTTGGCATTTGGCAATGGCCAAATCCATGGCCTTGGATGCGCTAACCAAACCAATGCTTCCATCGGCATCCATGGTTGCTGTGCCACCTTTCTCGCGAACGATGCTAAGTTGAGGAGAGGGATTGATTCTCTTTTCATTGATAAGTCGAATGTATCCAGAAAGGCGCGCAAAGCCGTGGCTTTTGATGCCTCGTTTATCTGAGGATAGCAATACATCTGTGCAGATATTTGCTTCTTCTTTTGAATAACCTAAATGCTCAAATACACGGTTTCCAAAGGCTCTCAATTTATGTTCTTCTAATCTCATTGGCCAAATGCAAAAGGTCTTGATTGTCCTCGTTTAGGGATCTTTAAATCCTGTAATAGATTTGATTTTGGTTTTAGGGTAAAAGTCCAACTTTTATAATATCCACTTGGAACCCAATTAAATGAAATTTGCCAGCAATGCAAATCTCTAGTTACATCGATTCTTGTACCATTAATGGTGTTTGTTTTTAAGTCGTAATTTGTGTTGAAGCTAGCTCCCCATTCCTCGGTCAGATTTAAACTGCCCCCTAAGTTTAAACTAGTGCTTAATTCACTGCCTGGCCTAAAACTATTATTCATATTAAAGTTTACACTCCATGGAATATTAAAATTATAGTAACGGTCTTCGTATTGTTTTTCGGATTTTCCTTTTTTGAAAAGACTGGGGTTCAGCTGTGCTGTGAGCGATATGGTTGCCGATATAAATCGAAGCGGTCTACGAATGTTTTTTGTAATGAAGAATGTATTGATTTTTCGCCCCCCTTGCTCATCGTAGAAGGACCAGGATCCTCTAGAATCAATGCTTAGAG
>JAURQA010000217.1 GCA_030836345.1 Bacteroidota bacterium | reverse complement strand
GGTGTTTTCTTTTCACCAATTCCAATCACTTGCATTCCAGCTTCTCTCAAACGAGTAGCTAGTCGAGTAAAGTCACTATCACTGCTAACTATACAAAAGCCATTTACCTTTTCGGAATATAAAATATCCATGGCATCTATAATCATGGCCGAATCTGTCGCATTCTTACCGTTAGTATATCCATATTGTTGCATCGGTGTAATGGCATTCTCCAAAAGCATATTCTTCCATTTGGATAAATGCGGCTTGGTCCAATCGCCATAAATTCTTTTGATGGTGGGATTACCATACTTGGCAATTTCTTGCATCATTTCTTTTACGTATGCAGATGGTATATTATCTCCATCGATGAGGACAGCTAAATTTAAATTCATTCTCTGCAATATACAATGAACCTTGGGTGATTTTATACTATTACTCCTGTATTTATATTGCTTATCGCAAGAAAGCCAATTTTGTTACTTCTTTAAGTTTTATTTTGGGGATCAAGGCCTATTCACTTAGCTTTAAAAATAGAAGATTTTTGAGCATCGCAAATAAATATCTTAAAGAAGTTTGGATGATATCTATCCTTTAATAATTCAGCCTCACGCTAGAGTCCCGTCAATATATCTAGAATGTATGATGAAAACTAAGCTGCGTTTGGTTTTTTCCTAATACATCTGTAGTTTGACGCATCATACCCAACTGTACTTTCATTTGTTTTTTTATGGCGTACCCGAATGCCATATAAATTCGGTTGCGATCAAAAAGTGCAACAGTTTTATTGGTGGAAATTTTCCTTTGACCATTTATAAAAAGCTCATTATACAAGGCTAAATAAAAGGTGTTATCTGTTATTTCCTTATTATTTAAAGGCACATTCACAAACATATTGTACCGATATCGCGTCCTGAGATCTTGGTTTTCTATAAATCTTTGTTCATATCTTAGACGGTGATTTAAATAAAAACGTGCTCCTATTTTTTGCGGAAATAATGCTTCTTGGTATATTCGGTGTTCTGTATTTTTCTCTTTGCTCAAACCTAAGGTTCCAGTTTGAATATTTCCGTACCCTAAGGTAAATTTAATATTGGCTTTTTTTGGCGTGTAGGTGAATCCACCCCTCAATAAAAGTTGCTCCAAATCGCCAATGGTGTTCCAATTTCTGTGCTGTACGTCACCCTGAAAACCCCAAGGTCCTTGTTTTATTTGGGTATTCCAAAAATACATATACCATGCACCTATCTCGTTTTTATTCACCTGTCCACGGAGTGCGCTTGAATAGAAGCAGCTAAAACTCACCAGAACTAAAGGGATAATTTTTTTCATCATTGCTTTTCATTTCAAAATTAAGAAAGGATCTTTTCTTAAACCTCATTTACCATCGAGTTTTAATCCAATGTTTTTGCTGATCTATATTCAAAAAGGTCCAGGCTAATACGCGGCTTGTTTTATTTCCTTGTGCCATGTTTATGATTTCTACCTGATGCACATTGGTTCGACGCAAGGCCTTCAAGGCTTTATTTAAGTGAGTTTCTTTAGATATTAAACTAGTAAACCAAAAACAAGATTGAGCAAAAGCCTTGCTCTCCTGTATCATTTGTCCTACAAAGGCATCCTCGCCTCCTTCACACCAGAGTTCAGTATGAGTTCCGCCAAAGTTTAATTTGGCCTTACTGGCTTGTTTCTTGAGGTTGGAGTTTTTTCTTTTATTGGCCTTTTGAACTTCCTCAGCTGAATTAAAAAATGGGGGATTGCAGAGGGTTAGATCCATGCGATCTTCCTTTTTTAGCACTCCCTTAAATATGTTTTTTGGGTTGGCTTGAATGCGCAGGACTAAATTGCGGCTTAATCCAGCATTATTTTTTATGATCTTTCGCGCAGATTGGATCGCCGCTGCATCTATCTCCGAACCAATAAAGGACCAGCCATATTCATGTTGCCCCACAATGGGATAAACGCAATTGGCACCAATACCCACATCTAACACTTGAATATTTGAGCCTCTTGGTATTTTTCTATTGTTAGTGGTAGGAATAGAATCATATAGCAATTCAGCCACATAATGAATATAGTCTGCCCGGCCTGGAATAGGTGGGCAGAGATACCCCTTTGGGATATCCCAATAAGCAATGTCGTAAAAATGCATGAGCAACGCCTTATTCAGTGATTTAACTGCATTTGGATCAAAAAAATGGATGCTTTTGGTTCCGTGTTTATTCACTTTTACATAATCCTTTAATTCGGGGTTTGTTGCTGTAAGGGCATCAAAATCGTAACTTTCCCTATGCCTATTTTTTGGGTGTATTTTAGATTTATTTAATTCGTTGGATTTCTCCCTTGGATTTGATGGCATTGAGTAGCAAAGGTACTCAGAAATTACTTGCAGGCTCGAACCCTATACATTAATATTATCTGAAAGACTAAGCTTTTATCCCTACCAGCATTTCTCTTTTTCCAGGGGGACCTGGCTTCCGCTCTATGTTAAATCCTACGGAGGCTAGATCTCTGCGAACTGAGCCTTTGGCACAATATGTAGTAAGTATTCCTCCAGGATTTAGTTGATTGAATAATTCCTTAAAATAGGCTTTGTTCCACATTTCTCCTTGGTAATTGGGAGCGAATGCATCAAAAAAAATAATGTCAATCGAATATTTGGAACGATAGTTTAAGGCATCGGCCTCTATTTTTTTAATCTTAAAAAAAGGATTTAATTCTATTTCTATTTCCCAGTCAGATTCAATCAATTTTTTGTATTGCTCCTGG
>JAURQA010000216.1 GCA_030836345.1 Bacteroidota bacterium | reverse complement strand
TGCCTGGATATAGTTTCTTTATGGCCAAGCAAGAATTAGCCAAGGTTCCATTGTTTGGAAAATGGTTTAGATCTATAGATATACCGGTAGAAAGAGGTAGCATAACCAAAAGCTATAGGGCTTTTGAAAATGCCGCCAAACAATTTGATACGGGACTGGATATGATTATTTTTCCTGAAGGGAGAATACCGGCCAGCACCCCAAAATTGGCGCCCTTAAAAAAGGGGGCTTTTAAACTTGCCATCGAAAAAGGTGCCCTTGTGGTTCCGGTAACCTTACCAGACAATTACAGTCGATTTCCAGATAGTAAGTGGGTGGCTTATCCTGGGATTATGCGACTATATATTCATCGAGCCATTGATACGGTTGGGCTTAAACCCGAAGATGAACCAGCTCTTAGAAAGAAAGTTTATAGTATTATTGCATCACAGTTAGAAAAAAACGGGATTTCTCAAGCATGAAAATAGATCACAAGAAAGTAGATGAATTGGCCTCTTTGGCTCGGCTTACGTTTAATGCAGAGGATAAAGAAAACATGCGTCAGGACTTGGAAAAAATTCTTGGCATGTGCGAAAAACTAAATGAGGTAGATACGGAAGGAGTTGAACCTTTGGTATACGTCCATGACAATGTAAATGTACTTCGTGCAGATGAAATAAAGCCCGCTTTAAAGAAAGAAAATGCATTAAAGAATGCACCAAAAAAAGACTCTGATTTCTTCCGAGTTCCTAAGGTGATTGACCAAAACAAATAAACCATGTCCACGTTAATCTCCCTTAAAAATATACAAAAAAAATATATACTGGGAGAGCAAGTTGTTTTTGCCCTAAAAGACATAAGCCTCGAAATATATAAGGGCGATTACATTGCCTTAATGGGTCCCAGTGGCAGTGGGAAAAGTACATTGATGAATGTATTGGGATGTCTGGATACGCCTACCAAAGGAACGTACCAACTACGAGATGAAGAGGTGAGTCGTTTAAGTGATGATGAATTATCGGAAATTAGAAATCGTGAAATTGGGTTTGTTTTTCAAACCTTTAATTTACTGCCCCGATTAAATTCTTTGGATAATGTAGCATTACCCCTGGTATACTCTGGTGTGGCTCGCGAACAACGCATAGCTAAGGCAAGTGAAGTATTAGAGAGTGTTGGTTTGGGCGATCGCATGGATCATAAACCCAACGAATTGAGTGGAGGACAGCGCCAAAGGGTGGCTGTTGCGAGAGCTCTCGTAAATACACCCAGCCTTATTTTAGCAGATGAGCCAACAGGAAACTTAGATTCTAAAACATCCATTGAAATCATGACCTTATTGGATAACCTTCACGAGGAAGGAAACACCATTATTTTGGTTACCCATGAAGAGGAAATTGCGCAACACGCCAAAAAAATTATACGCCTGCGCGATGGTTTAATTGAATAAGCTAACATTTTAGATTTTATCAAACTGCACCCATAATTCAGATCCCAAACGGGCTGAGATACTGCGCTTGCATTCATCCATTTTAGTGTTAAACTTGCCTGAAAAAAGAGTTTTATATTCTTTTTGAGTTCCTCCAAACGGAGGTCCATCCGGAAACTCCCTATTAAACATAAGCCCAACAATCTTGCCTCCTTTGTTCAATAATTGATGCATTTTATGTACGTATTTACTGCGCAAAGCAGGGTCTATGGCGCAAAAGAATGTTTGCTCAATCACCACATCAAAAGTACCCGAAAACTCAAAAAAGTCACCCAATTCTACATGGATACTATCGTTTTTTGCGAAACGACTTTGGAGCGTACTTACCAGCTCTTCAGAAATATCTATTAATGTAATATTGGTAAATCCCAGCTGAATTAGAGCTTCAGCTTCATGGGCATTTCCACAACCGGGAATCAAAATTTTTGCATCTTTGTTCCGCTGTGACGCAAAATATGCAACAATGGCTGGAGAGGCCTCTCCAAGGTCCCATCCTGTTTTACCACTAATATATCTGTTGTTCCAATAAGTGGAGCCTAGCTCTGCTTTTGGCATTTTTTTTCCCAGTGATACGTAAGTAAATTATTTACAGGTTTTTTTATGATTTCTCCCACAGTGATTCCTTGCTTTTCGCAAGCTACTTTTAAGATATCTTGGAAATGCACTGCCAATGAACCCACGAAGTGAACGGGTACCTCTCGGTAATTTTCATACTTTGATATATGAATATTTATGAAGGTAGTAAACCCCTCAAATAAAAGGTTTTTAACCCATGGGTGGTCCACATGTCTGCCTAAAAATTTCATAAACCCTGCGAGATAAACATTGGCATTGGGTTTTTGATAGATAGATGTAAAGATATCTTCTTTAGTATAGTTAAACTCCTTTTCAAATGCCTCGTGAATTTCTATAGGCAATTCCTTGTATAAATAGCGCGTAAGCAATTCTTTTCCATAATATGAACCACTTGCCTCATCCCCTAAAATATAACTCAAGGAAGGGACTGCTTCGTGTACCTCCTGCCCATCATAATAGCAAGAATTACTTCCTGTTCCAAGAATACAGCTAATCCCAGTATTATCTCCGGAAGTAGCATAAACTGCACCTAACAAATCGTGATCCACGGTGAGTTCCGCATTTACAAAAATTTCTGCTAGTGCGTCTTTAACCACTTTTTGCATTTCTAAACTACTCACCCCTGCACCATAGAAATATAATTCTTCGACTAAAGGCGCAATTGCGCATAGTTCGGTATTTTTTCGTATTTCTGCTGTAATATTCTCTGAGGTTCTAAAATAAGGGTTAAACCCAATCGTACTAAATTTCCCATCTTCTTTTCCTGATTGGCTCACAAGCCAATCACACTTGGTACTCCCACTATCTGCAACTAATAACATTTTCTATTTTTTTCTATTTTTTCTTTTTTTAGGCCTGCGAAATAATTCTATCGCACAGGGTTTACTTTTGTATCATTATAATGAAACCCTAATCTCACTCTTATAAAGGCCTATATTCAAAATTTCGTACAATGACCTCTTGCTCATTCCCATCGGTAGGCATTTGATTAACCCAAGGTAGAATCCAAAAATTGATTCTTGCATTCGTCTCGAGACCTGGTTTAGGAATAATAATCGGATCTGACTCATTCCCACCTTCAGTTTTGGTTCGAGCGGGATTATTCAAATCAAATTTCCAAGAGCCCAATACTTCTCCGGAACCATAAGTGTCTCCAGCATAACTAATCCAAGATATAAGTGTATCGGTCCAGGTAAATGCATGGGTATGAACGCCTCTTAGTTTACCTAAGCCATATTCAGGTCTGAAAGCTCTCTCAGGGTAAAAGGTGCCAAAATTAATGGGTTGTACGCCATACTGCAAAGTTCGCAGGTCTGATAAATCACCCCATCGACTAAATTCAATATCCACTTCTGAGTTTGCGGCTTCTTGAAATGAATTGTTATCCCAAGTAAATAAACCTAGAACAATATTTTCTGGAATACTTTCTAAATCCGCTTCCAATGTAAAGATATAGGTTCCGTAACCCATCACCTCATCGGAGATCACCTCTGTACTCATCCATTTATTATCGCGATTCACAATTTTCAAATGAAGGTATCCATTCACATCTAAAGTGATATCATCTTCATGACCAGAGAACCAATTTGGTCCAGGCCCCCATTGTTTATCTTCATAAATCTTTACCTTCCAATCTTTACCAGCGAAACGAATACTGTCTCCCACTCGCGCCAATCTATCCACATTAACAAGTTCCTTTTTTGGAGGATCTGATTGCTTGCAAGCAAAGCCTGCAAAAATGAGTATACCAATGAAGGCAATTACAACTGATATCTTTTTATTCATTCGTTATACGATGCACTATTTTTTTACTTAGGTTCCCTACTGAAACCACATATTCTCCATCTTCTGTAACCCAAGTTAAATCCTTGCCTATGAACGCCAACTCTTGGGCATTAATAGCAAACTTAAATTCTTTAGTTTCGTTGGGTTTAATACTCATCTTTTTAAACGCTCTGAGCCTTTTTACACTCGGTGTAATACTGGCCACTTGATCTGAAACAAATACCAGTACGGTTTCTTTTCCAGCTTGGCTTCCTGTATTTTTTACGTT
>JAURQA010000215.1 GCA_030836345.1 Bacteroidota bacterium | reverse complement strand
GCTTCATTATTTCTTTGGTAATCTAAAATAGCCTCTTCTGTATTATCAGTGCTAAAATCATTAACAATAACTACTTCTTTTTGAAAATCTCCCTTGAGTTTTACCTCTTTTACTTTGTTAAGGATATGATGGATGGTATTTCCCTCGTTGTAAGCGGGTATAATTATAGATAATACTTTCATTAAACTTTTGAATTTGATTTTTGACTTCGTCTACCTCTTTTACTCTTAAAATAAGGGTTTTTGGTATAAATATTTTCGATAATTTCGACTACTTTCAATCCTTCCATTGCATTTGTAGTGGGCATAGTCCCTTCATTAATGCATTCAATTACATTGTCAAAAATATAATTATGATTGGCAGCACTGCCTTTATAAGGACCATAGTCATTGGCCGGGTTTGATGGTGGAAGCACAGGCATTTCATAATCCTTGATGTGGCAATATTCTACCTCATTCATGTACTGCCCACCTATTTTAACGGTTCCATTTTCCCCAATAACAGTTAAACTACTTTCAAAGTTTTGCCCCCAAACGGCAGTAGAATAATTAATACAACCGAGTCCGCCTTTTTTAAATTCGAAATTAACCACTCCTGTATCTTCAAATTCCGTAGATTTTTCATGGGTAAAATCTCCAAACTGAGATTTAATATTACTTAAATCTCCAAATAACCAATACATGATATCCAGGAAGTGAGAGAATTGCGTAAATAAGGTTCCTCCATCTAAATCCTGCGTCCCTTTCCAACCGTCTAACTTATAGTATCGATCGTCTCTATTCCAGTAGCAATTAATTTGAACGATATTAATTTTACCTAAAATTCCCTGATCTACAATATCCTTAATCCAAACAGAAGGAGGTGAATACCTATTTTGCATAACGCAGAAAACATGCTTGTGGACGGCCATGGCTTTATGAATAATTGTTTCGCAATCGCTCTTGGTTAATGCCATTGGTTTTTCGACTACAATATGCTTTCTGGCGGTTAATCCAGCCATTGCGTGCTGGGCATGCAAACCATTGGGTGTAGCAATACACAATACGTCAAAATCTGGGCCCTTAGCAATGAGTTCATCAACGCTATTAAAAAATGGAACCCCATATTTATCAATATCTAAGGTATCCTCAGGCTTTATATCCGCTAGAGCCACCAGCTCTGCATTGTCGTTCCTTGCTACCATTTCGGCATGCCTTTTACCTATGTGGCCTGCACCCACAACCGCAAATTTCACTTTTTTCATTATTTAATTTTCATTAATTTCTTATCTGAAATTTCGTAAATCGAAGTGCAAATCTCGAACATTCTTTCGCTATGTGCAATGATTAGCAGTGCTTTTCCATTATTTGCTAATGTTTGCACCGTTTTCATGATCTCTTTTTCATTTTGAATATCCAATGAGCTGGTAGGCTCATCCAGAAGCACAATAGGGTTGTCTGCATATAACAAGCGAGCAATGGAAAGCCTTTGTTTTTGTCCCTCGCTCAGGTTTATACCCCCATTTTCGAGCAAATGTTCTTTTATATTTTCTACACCGTCTATTCTAAAGCTAGCTTTATCCAAGGCTTCATCTATTTTCTCTTGCTCTTGTGCGCTAAAAGTTTGCTTTAAACCTACATTTTGCTGAACACTGCCTTTAAAGACAAAATGCTGTTGACTCAAGGAGCCCATAAGGGCAGATAAATCGAATACAGATACAGCATTCCCATCTAATTTAAAAACAGATTCGGAACACTCTATTTCACCCAAAAGAAAGCGTATTAGACTCGTTTTACCCTTACCGCTTTCTCCTTTTATGCCAACGATTTGCTTGGCTCTTAATTCCAAATGCCCAAACTCCAGTATTGTTCCGTTTTCGTAAGCAATAGTTATATTTTTGATTTCTACAGTTTCTTTAAACACCAAGGGCTTAATTTTTGAAGGCTCACTATGTTCTTTTAATCGATCCATAGTATATGCATTCAACCTAATTTTAAGAAAGGACTGCATTAATCGATTGGCTGCTGGAAGCAATCGAAAAATAGCAATAACAAACATGGCTGCTATGGCTCGAGCCTCGCCTGTGTTATCGCTAACAAAGTAAGCATAAATTACCAGAAGCATTATTCCTGAAAGGGTGACTAATTCCAAAATTCTGGATGGCACCAACTGGAGTAGATTGGCTTTGGCGCCTAAGCGAACATACCTTTTATATATATCAAAAAAACGCTTCTTAAAATGGAATTGTGCATGGTAATTCCTGATGTCAAAAAAACCCTGATTTCCAAAGTTTATAGACTCTAAACTTTCTTCTCTTTTTTTGCCAATTTCGGCACCTATTTCTAGCGACTTCCCTTTAAAATATGTCATTACGATAATTACAGCAGTTCCCATAAGCAATGCCAAAGGAATAAATAAAGCTGGTTTGAAAATGCCGAATAAAGCAATCATTAAAAAGGTAACTGACCCCTCTGAAATAATAAGTAATAGGGGTAAAAAAACACCCGAAATATAATAATATGGATTAAAGATTAACTGATCACTAAAACCCAACCCCTCCTGATTTATTTTGGAATACGTAACGGATTTAAACGCATGATTATAGGCGTTCTCGGATAAATAAATAGTTGCCTCCGACGCTATTTTAGTGGTTTTATTTTGTATCCAAAGGGCAAAAATATTTTTGATTAGAAAAAAACAAAAAATGACGATGAGCAAAAAGACAAGAAAATGAGCCTCCGTTTGAAAGCCAAATAATGCATATATAAACCTTAGTTTTGAGCTCTTTTCAAGAAAGTTATTATCAATGGCCAGCATCAGTATAGGGACCATACTTCCCAATCCTATAATATCTAAAATCGCGGAAAATATGGAAGCTATTTGAACGACATACGTTTTCACTCTGAGTTTTTTCGGCAGCAGCATAATGCTTCCAAAAGCACTTCTTATCTGAGTAATAAAGTTCAAATCAATTGCAAATAAACAAAAAACCCACCATTAGTGGTGGGTTATTGGATTATTTAGTCGTTCATTATTCTGCAGCAGTTTCGCCACCTTCCGCAGAATCACCTTCAACGGCTTCCGCTTCACCTTCTACTTCTTCTTCTTCCTCTTCAAGAACAACAGCTCTTGCCATTCTCACTGAAACAATCGCATTTTCCTTGGCATTAAGTAAGGTAAGGTTTGAAACCTCGATTTCTGACACTCTTACGCTCATTCCAATTTTTAAGGCATCAATAGAAATTTCAATAAAATCTGGGAAATTTGCAATTAATCCTTTGCATCTCAATCGGTTCAATTTTTTAACCAATTTACCCCCGTTTCTAACTCCTGGTGAGTTTCCAGTGAGTCTTACTGGAATTTCCATAACTACTGGTTTATCTTCTTTAACACCAAGAAAATCGGCGTGTAATATATTTTCACTTACTGGGTGAAATTGCATGTCCTGCAAGATAGCTTCGTGATGTTTACCGTCAAGCTCAATTCTCACCTTATAAACATTTGGTGTGTATACCAAATTCTTAAAATCGGCCTCGTATACAGAGAAATGTAAGGGCTCATCAATTCCATAAAGAACGCATGGAACCATACCTGCTTTTCTAATTTCTTTTGTAGCAACAGACCCCGTTTCCTTGCGGGCCTCTGCTTTTAATAAAATGGTTTTCATTTTCTTTTATATTTCTAAACTTGTTTGATTTAACTGATGTGCCTGCCTGTACAAGGAGCTAATACTTCCCGATTCATGAACATTTCGAATAGCCCTTGATAACAATGGAGCCACACTGAGCACTTTTATTTTCTTACTGTGTTGTTTAAGAGGGATGGTATCGGTCACCACGAGTTCGGTAAGCACTGAGTTATCAATATTCTCATAGGCTTTGCCGCTCAGCACTGGATGACAGCAAAGTGCTCGAACACTTTTGGCACCTTTTTCCATGAGCATGGCACTACTTTTGCAGAGTGTACCCCCTGTGTCGATAATGTCATCTAATAGTACGACATCTTTCCCTTCTACATCACCAATGACCGTCATATTTGCGATTTCATTGGCTTTTTTGCGTTCCTTGTCGCAAATAATCATGGGTAAATTCATGGCTTTTGCCACTTCTCTAATTCTATTGCTAGCTCCCACATCTGGTGCAGCTAAAACCAAATTTTCTTGATTTAACCTGCTTATATAAGGAATAAAAATAATGCTACTTTCTAAATGATCTACAGGTACATCAAAAAAGCCCTGTATTTGTGGAGCATGTAATTCCATAGTCATTACTCGATCTGCCCCTGCTTTTGATAAAAGATCTGCAACCAATTTACTCGCAATACTTACTCGAGGTTTATCCTTTCTGTCCTGTCTGGCAAAACCATAATAAGGTATTACGGCAGTTACATAATTTGCTGAAGCACGCTTTGCCGCGTCAATGGACATTAAGAGTTCCATTAAATTATCGGAGGTCGGGTAAGTGCTTTGGATGATAAAAATGTCGCATCCTCTAACACTCTCATTGAATACGGGCTGAAACTCTCCGTCGCTAAATCGATTGATTTTTAAATCTCCTAACTCTGATCCGTAATGTTCTACTACTGAACGGGATAGGTCTCTCGATGCACTTCCTGCAAAGATTTTTACTGGGTGTATTAGTGATGTCATATGCTGCTTTTACTGTCGTTTCCCGAAGGGATTCTATCATCAAAACGTTTGGTTGTCCGACTAGGGCTCGAACCTAGACTCTACTGTACCAAAAACAGTTGTGTTGCCAGTTACACCATCGGACAATTTTAGGTTGGCAAAGGTACTGTTTTTTGCTATACACCAAAAGCTTTTTATAAAAATATTTGGAGCCCTAGTTTATCGTCTTGAAATAGTATGGCAAATTACCACATTTGACTAATTATTAGCTCTAAGAATAGAGAAAATATTTCTTTTATCTCAAGAGCGGACGAAAAGCCCCATTTTTATACCTTATTCATAGAAGAACTTCATCTTATTCTGTGTAAATTTGTATATCATGATTCGTTTATTTTTTAGTGTTTTTTTACTGTCTATTTGCCTTACTAAAAGCGCACTTGTTTATGCCCAAACCTCTCTTAACCTATACGCAGATACCAAAACCGACAAATGGACGGTGCGCAGTTTTGAGAATGATCCCTTAAATGTGCGTGTATATACCTTTAATAATGGACTGCAACTCATCACGAGCAAACAGTTAAAAGAACCGAGGATTTACACCATGATTGCCGTTAAAACGGGATCTGCAAACGATCCTGCAGATCATACGGGTCTGGCTCATTATTTAGAACATATGTTGTTTAAGGGAACGGATCTTTATGGAACTTCAAATTGGTCCGAAGAATCTAAACATCTAGCCACCATTGAAGAATTGTATAATACTTACAATAAAACAATCGATGATTCGATGCGTCTAAACATTTATACTAAAATTGACTCGGTGAGCCAATTAGCTGCAAAATATTCTATAGCAAATGAATACGATAAAATGTGCCAGGCAATGGGAGCCAGTGGAACAAATGCGTTTACATCTAAAGACCAAACCTGTTACATTAACGATATTCCTAGCAATAAACTTCACCAATGGATCACATTGGAAAGTGAGCGATTTAGAAATCCTATTTTTCGACTGTTTCATACGGAATTAGAAGCCGTTTACGAGGAGAAAAATATAAGCCTTGACGATGATAATAGTAAGGTGCGCGCTACCATGGATGCCTTACTTTACCCGGCACACCCTT
>JAURQA010000214.1 GCA_030836345.1 Bacteroidota bacterium | reverse complement strand
TTATTTCATTTGCTTCCCTTACTTATGATTTCGGGATTTTATGGGCTTCAATTAATAAAAGAACGCGTTAAAAAACCACTGATCATTAGCTTAGTGTTATTGATCGCTCTAGCTTTTCCCATTGTCTCCTCCTCGAAAATCTATTCTGAGCTATCTCAAAAGATGGAACATCCATATGTAAAAGCAGGTGAATGGATGGCTAAGGAATACGAGGCTGGGATTAAAATTCTGAGCGACTATTACTCTTATGTTCCCAAGGAGCATTTTACCAATGCCTACCACACCTTCGGGATTACTCAATCAGAAATAGAAGGGCACCGACCCGCACTCATCGTTTTAAATAAAAGCATCAGTGGAATGCGTTCTTGGAAGCTCCCCAATACTGAATTTTCCGAATTGAAAATAGAGGCAACGGACCGTGACGGATCGGAAGAATTGAATGCTTTTCATCTGAAACTATTTAGTCCAAACTCAACTTGGAAAGTGGTTTACGAAGAATTGAACATTGTAATTCTTGAAAAAGAGTTAAAGAATATTGAGCCCAACTCTGAATTGCCTTAATTTTAAAACTTCATATGGCTGATAAAGAAAAAGCGTCTTTGGGTTTAGGAAAGTTCTTGTTAATCTTCTGGAGTTTAGCGAGCCTTCCTTTACTTGGCTTGGTCCTACTTTTCTATTTGGTGTCGAATGACTACCTCGGCGAACTGCCAAGTTTCGAAGAGTTAGAAAACCCAAAAAGCAACCTCGCCTCTGAGGTTTATACTGCCGATCAGATGCTCCTCGGGAAATATTATCGCGAGAACAGAACCAATGTCTTGTATGAAGAAATGAGTCCTTTTGTGCCTCAAGCATTAGTTGCGACAGAGGACGAACGCTTTTATGATCATTCAGGAATTGACTTTTGGGCTCTGCCTCGTGTGGTTATGGGTGTTCTTACAGGAACCACAAGTAAAGGAGGCGGTAGTACCATTACGCAACAACTTGCCAAAATGCTTTTCCATGATCGGCCAGCTAGCAAGCTCGAAAGGGTAATTCAAAAATTTAAGGAGTGGTTTATTGCCACCCGTCTGGAGCGGCAATACACCAAAGAGGAGATCATCACGATGTACCTCAACAAATTCGATTTCATCAACAATGCAGTGGGAATCAAATCAGCTGCCAGTGTTTACTTCAGCAAGAGTCCTGATTCTTTAAATATTTTAGAATCCGCCATGTTGGTAGGAATGGCTAAAAACCCAACCCTTTACAACCCTGTTCGGAAACCTGATAATGCCCTCTTCAGAAGGAATATTGTTTTGGGACAAATGAAAAGAAACGAGCTGCTCACAGATCAAGAACTAGACTCTTTAAAACAATATGAAGTCGCATTGAATTTTAACCGCGTAGACCACAAAACTGGGCCAGCACCGTATTTTAGAGAAATGCTCCGACTCAAGTTGGGTGAAATGTTCAAGGCGAAAGACGAAGCTACTGGAGAATACATTATTCAAAAACCAAACGGTGATCCTTACAATGTATACAGTGATGGCTTGAAAATATATACCACCATCGATTCTCGGATGCAGCAATACGCCGAAAATGCGGTAGCTTCTCACTTGACTAATCTGCAAAAAGATTTTTTCCGTGACATCAACAAGGGGAAACGTCCCCCTTTTCACAATACCCTCTCCAAATCCGAAGTTGATCGCATTATAAATACTTCTATCAAACGCTCTTCCCAGTATAGAATCCTCAAGGGAAAAGAATGTGCGAACTGTGGACGTAGAGGAGACTTTGTTTCGAAAATAACTGAAGATGGAAAAGATTACTGGCTATGTTCAGCGGCCGATTGTGAGCATAAAACCCATGTGGTTCCAGCTGATTCTATCGATATAATTTTCAATACGCCACAGGAATTTAAGGTCTTCTCTTGGGAAGGTGAAAAGGACACCATGATGTCTTTTGTTGATTACATCAAGTACAACAAGAGTATTTTACAAGCAGGGCTAATGAGCATGGATCCCCACACTGGCTTTGTGAAAGCCTGGGTTGGAGGAGTTGATTACGAGCATTTCGCCTACGACCATGTGAAACAAGGAAAACGACAAGTTGGCTCCACTTTTAAGCCTTTTGTTTACGGTTTGGCAATTCAGGAAGGTATGTCTCCTTGCTATGAAGTAACCAACACACTTTACACTTTTTATAAAGGGGAATATGGCTTGCTGAAAGACTGGACTCCCAAAAACAGTGATGGAGAATATGGTTATGAAGTGAGCTTAAAGTACGCTTTGGCAAACTCAATGAATACCATTACTGCATGGTTGCTCAAGCGATTCAGTCCTAAAGCAGTGATTGCCTTTGCAAGGAAAGCTGGTATAAAGTCTCATATTGAACCGGTTCCAAGTTTATGCCTTGGTATTGCCGACCTTTCAGTTTATGAAATGGTAGGTGCCTATTCGACCTTTGCCAACAAAGGAGTTTGGACGGAACCTATCTTCATTTCAAGAATAGAAGACAGCAAGGGAAATGTGGTTATTGATTTTGTGCCTGAAACAAGAGAGGCCATGAATGAAGAGACTGCCTATGTAATGCTGGAAATGATGAAGGGAATTGTAGATGGTGTGCGTGGTTCTCATGATGGAAAAGTACTGGGTACAGGAATTCGTTTGCGCTCTCAGCCTTCTGATAGCCGACCTTACACCGGTATTTCTTCGAAAATTGCGGCCAAAACAGGTACAACTCAAAACAACAGTGACGGTTGGTTTATGGGTGTTACCCCCGATTTAGTTACCGGAGTATGGGTTGGTGCCGAAGACAGAGGGGTGCATTTTCGAACTACTTATTACGGCCAGGGTGCTAACACTGCGCTTCCTATTTGGGCCTATTATATGAACAGCGTTTATGATGACGAGAAGCTGAATATCAGTCAATCTGATTTCGAAAAACCTGAAAAAACCCTCAATATTGAATTGGATTGTAATAAATTTCAATCTCATAACAACGGCGGTTTCGACCCAGAGGATTTTAACGACAAATAATTAAGATGAATAAAGTATTTCCAAATGCCCAAGAAGCTTTAGACGGGGTACGAGATGACATGACCTTTATGCTTGGAGGTTTTGGCCTTTGCGGCATTCCTGAAAATGCTATCAGCGAATTGCAAAGAAGGGGAATCAAAAACCTTACATGCATTTCAAACAACGCCGGCGTTGACGATTTTGGCCTTGGTTTGTTGCTCCAAAG
>JAURQA010000213.1 GCA_030836345.1 Bacteroidota bacterium | reverse complement strand
CATACATATCTGATGGAAAAGCACCAGCCTCCATGACAATCTTAAATCGCTGTTTGTTTGGCTTATAAAAACTGGTAAGCAGCAAGTGTAGATTAACGGAAAGTTGATTCATAACGACTACTTCTAGAGGCAATGCCCCAACCAATCTACTGGTTTGTTCCGTTAAAAACTTATGGTAATGGAACCAAGGAGATTGTCCTTTAAAATGCCCTTCTACTCCTAACTCAGCCCAATCATTAAAATCCTGTTCGAGGTATTTTTTTGCTGTTTTGGGCATGAGGCCTAAGCTATTTCCGCATAGGTAGATACTCTCTTCTCCATTTACCTTAGGTACATGGAATTGATCCCTATACTTATTTAACGGATCTTTAGCGTCCCATTGTTCAGCGTCGCTTAATGAAAAACTTAACATGCGCTGCAAAAGTAGCCACAATAAGGGAGCTTTAGCGACTAAATTTAGGAAGGAAATTTACTTGATTATTTAGCTCTATTATTTTTAGTTCTTCGAGGGGGTCAGCTGTTTCGCTGCTCGGATGATTATACCATTTGAACAGCTGTTTTATTTCTTGGTAAAGCGCAATATTGGTGCTGTTCCGCTCTCTTTCTTGGTTTAGGTAGAGCACTACGGCATTGCCAGATAATTGGTTCAAGAATTTTTTATTTCTAGATTTTGTTGTTTTGGAATGATCGCTAATGGAGTTCCATGATTTTTCAAATCCTTTATTATCAAAATAGTCTTTGCAGAAGGGGTCTATTTGTTCTGGCCAGTAAAAGCGTGTTTTTAAGGGGGTTTGATATAAGTTTTGGATATGCTCCATAAGTATTCTTACCTGTTTAAATGCCAGAATAGGGTAGGGTTTAATCCAATGGTCCTCGTTTATCATGGAGCCCATGGCTCTGCCTGTGCCAAAGGGAACTCGATCACTCATTCGAGAGGATGGGAAAATACAGGTATCATTTATTTCGCCGTACCCATGCGGCATGATTTTTTGAAGAAAATAAAAATCTTCTCCTGCTTTTTTATGGTTCATCCCACCTACTTTTTTATAAATACTTGCGCGCACCACCATGGAACTGCCCACGGTATGATAGTAAAAAGGAAACTGCGCCCATTGCAAGGCTAATTTTAAGTAACGCAGATGAGACTCGTAATAATGAATATGTGGATCTGTTTTGGGATCGGAGTAGAGGTGTGCAAACTTGATGGAGGCGCCTTGAATATTAGGCATACTATCAAAATATTGATCCAATGAGGAAAGGTAATTTTTATCAATGCTGCAGTCTGCATCCAGTCCAGACACCCAAGAGCTTTCCGCATGATTGCATTCTTCAGCTGCCCGGTCCATAATTGTTTTTCGGGCATAGCCAACCCCCGCTATTTTTGGAGCTATGGCATTATCTAAGAGCATCAAGCAATCCATATTCAAAACCATCAAATGTTCTTTAATGGCAGTATAGCACTGTTCATTCTTTAATTTTACTTCATGCGAGGCATCAGCAGAGGCATTAAAAAAGATAAAAAGAGCATGGTTTGTAAATTGGCTGTGCAACTGATCGATGAGTGACAAAAAAGGCTCCTCGTTGCTTGCTGGAATACAAACATATCCTTTCTTAGATGCAAGAGTTCCTTGCGTAAATACTTCCGTTTTTAGGGCGCTATGCGGTAGTTTATCCAATCGGTGTCCTCTTTTTCAAATACGATTCTATCGTGAACTCTATTCATTCTCCCTTGCCAAAATTCGATGTAATGAGGCTTTATTTTATAGCCTCCCCAATTTTTAGGGCGTTTTATGGTATCGAGCTTCATCATTTGTTCGTGTTTTTCAATGAGCTCCTCGCGCGATTCAATTTTTTTGCTTTGCGGACTAATGCATGCACCTATTCTACTTTCTTTGGGACGCATATCAAAGTAAGTATCGCTGAGCTGTGAATCTACTTTGGATGCGACTCCTTTTATTCTAATTTGTTTTTGTAATTCGGGCCAAAAAAAGTGAAGGCATACATTTTCAAAAGCCTTTATCTCATCTCCTTTTCGGCTTTCGTAATTCGTATAAAACACAAATTCTTCATCGATAATATCCTTTAATAAAACCGTTCGAATATTTGGCTCCAAAGATCTATTTACAGTTCCTAGATTCATTGCAGTAGGCTCAAGTACATCCTCGCTAATAGCTAGATCAACCCAAGTTTTAACGCCTGCTATGGGGTTCTTGGGTAAATCACTTATAGACAATTCAGATTTGCTATATTCTTTCCTATGTTTGGCTAAATGGGTTTCCTTGACCATGGTGCAAAGGTAGAATATTTATATATTGAATAGGGTGTAAACAAAAAAAGCCTGTGATGAATCACAGGCTTTTTTCTTTATTAATTAAGGATTACTTATTCAAAACAATACGTTTGGTAGAAGTTCCATTATCAGTTGATACTTTAACTAAATATATACCATTCGATTTTTCACCTAAATTAAAGGCATAAGTCTTGGAATTATTTCCATTTTGACTAGCTATTAGGTTGCCGAGTACATCGTATACTTTTACTGTTTTAATAACGCTTTCAGCCGCAATGGTAATAGCACCTGTGCTTGGGTTAGGATAAACATCAATGTTTTCTCCATCAATACTTGCCGCACCTAATGAATTCTGTTGGTATCTTTTTTGTGTTTTAGTACACTCACAATCGGCGGCATTTCGTGCCACTAAAGTGATTTCATAAATACCATCCGTGCTAAACTGGTAGCTTGCTGTTGCTCCATCAACGGATCCACCATCACTTATTTTGTATTTGTAATATGGATAAGTTGTGTTAGCCGCAACAAGATCAATGGTTCTAAATCCAAAACCTGGAGTCCATCCAGAGCTAATAGTGAAATCACAATTTGGAAGCTCGTAAACAATTACTGTTTTAAATATTTCTGATTGGCATGCACCATCAATATCAGCAACTAATTCAACCTTATAATTCTGAGTACCTAAACCTTTATCCGCATAGGTATGAGTAGGATCAGCCAGTGTAGAAGAATTTCCATCACCAAAATTCCAATTGTAATTAATAGTACCAGAGCTTGATTTTGTTTTATTATCAAATGGGATTGTTGAATTGAAACATCCATCTGCAACTTCAAAATCAACTAAGGGTTGAGTTTTAACGGTGATAGTCTTAGTCATTTCATCTTCACAGCCATTGTCTAAAACTACTTTTAAAGTTACATCTTTGGGGCCAATACTTGTGTATTGGCAGCTTGGATTTTGAGCACCGCTAGTATTACCATCGCCTAAGTCCCAAGAATATGCTGGATTGGTTGAGCCAATTCCGTCGGTTGCATCTGTAAACTCTGTAGGAGTTAAATCACAAGCCTCTGTAACAGTAAAATCAACTAAAGGTGAGGTCTGGATTTCTACATTTGCACTATCTAAACTTTTACAACCAAACTCTGAAATGGCAGTGTACATTACTTTATATGTTCCAGGAGCTGCATATAGGTGGTTAACCGTTCTAGTAGTTTGCAGTTTGCTATCTCCCATGTTCCATATGTGACCAAAGGTACCTGAGCTTATGGTACTATTGTTTGTAAAGGATACCGGTTTATTGCTACACAAGATTCCTGAAGAAGGAGCATTTATGTTTGCTACCGGGTTCGGGAAAGAGTATGCATTTTTAGAAAGTTCAGCTGTACATCCATTGGCTTCGGCATATAAAGTAACAATGTATCTTCCATTAGAAGTATAGCTATGTTTATGTACTTTATTAGCGTCGGTACTGCTGGTTCCGTCTCCGTAATCCCAAGTGTAGCTTAATGCACCAGTAACAACACTACTGTTGTTTGTAAATGTATGTTCGTCACCATCGCAAACATTTGCAATGCCAAACTTCACTTGTGGAATTTGGGTTATAATAACCGTATCCATCACTGTTCTTATATAACCATATATCGAAGATATGGAATTGTAAGTAACATAATATGTTCCATTTTTAGCATATTGCTTGATAGGATCTGGAGCATCGGTAGAATCACCGTCGCCGAAGTACCATTTGTGATTCAAGAAGCCCGTTTTTATGGTAGATGTATTGGTAAATGGAACCACTTCGCCATCGCATATTTTTTCTGGCCGGTTAAAGCTAGGGTCCGGTAAGGGAGCTGCATAAATATATGTACATATCGTACTGTCACAACCCGTTGCCGTATTCGTGAAAGTAATACAGGCTTGAACATTCGAATCAATGGTCATGGTATCTGGAGTATAGGTGAAGTTCCCAGGGGTAGTACCTGTAGGAATAGCCCAAGTAGACGAAGCAGATACATCTCTACCCGATTCAGTGGTTACTGATACATTATCAATGGTCCAGGTAACTCCTAAATCAGCTGTAGTAAAGCCAGTTGGATTGGTAAAGTCATATTTAAGTGTGTCGCCCAAAGCAACTACATGAGGTGAAGCTGCAATTCCAAGACCTCCATTTTTGGGTGCTTTTTGGAAACCAGCAGTTTCATCTAATGAGGCTCCAACAGGCTTTTGATTTACAACAATTACTGCACTATCAGGTTCTCCAGGACATAAGGGTTTACGATAAATAAACGCTCCATTCCAACCGTAATTTACAAACAATGGCGTTGTAAAAGGATAGTTCAAAACAACAGCGTTGGAAATATTTATATCACCATTATCATAACTTTTTGCTGGGGCTTGACAAAGCATATTTCTTGAGGTCGTAGAGGTTACATAAATAGCATAATTCTTTCCCGGAGCTAGTCTAAAGCTAAATGGCACAGCATCTGTTTCATTACCTAGTCCTTTAGCTTGGATGTTTCCTGAAGCCTGTAAGGTCCACATGCTTGCAGTGGATGTAGCACCTGGATCATTATAACTTCCTTCACGTGTGTAAATTTCGTATCCTTCCAAATTATTCGAGTTGAAATCAAACGTTATGCTATCTATTTGTATAGGGTTAGCCGCTGCCTTCATGTCAAACATAGTACCATACCATGTATTCCTTCCACCAAAGGAACCTTCAATTTTCTTCTCTTCTAACCCCGAATATGGGTAGGCCCAGAAAGTATAGGTCTTACCTGAATTTAGGAAAGGTGTTAATACGCCATTTCCAAAACCTAGAAATTTGGTAGCGGCTTTATCTTCGTACCAGGCCATAGAATCTGCTGTGGAACTCGTAGTAGCCTTTAAAATTGTAGACTGATCACCACACAGCACTTGATCTATTGCAATTGGAGCATCTGGAGGTCCTAAGAAATCCAGAGTAACTCTTGAAGTATCACCATAATTTGAACTATCGGGAGTGTTGTTTACAGTATGAATGAATGTTTCAATATTGTACGTAGTGTTTCTTTTTAAGGCTAGCGCAGGGATTATGGTAATTGTAGTGTCTTTTAAGGGTCTAAGTGGTCCAGAGGCAATCTGAACACTTATAGGACCTGTTGTGACGCCATTAACTTTATAATAATACTCAAAGCTATCCACAGGCTTTAAGGAGCCATTGGTGAATTTTACATCTATATCTTGCACCATATCACATCTATCTAAAGGATCTAATTGGGCCATCATATTATTAAAGGGTCCAGGATATTCAAAAATCAACTCCATGGTTTGAGTTTGAGAATTGCAACTCGGTGCATCCACTCCTCCATAGTTTAGATTTCCTATTCCCATTCGTATGATCCATCGGTTATTACATGCGCACATGGTAGTATTGGCATCTACATCAATGGCAACGCCATTAGAGGTTCCAGCACATGAACCAGCGGCCTGACATCCAGTCTCTACTCTCCAACGATTTCCGTCACACATTGATGTAAAATTTGTTGCATTTTTATATGCATGAGCAATTTTTCGAACAATATCTGGATCACTACAGGTTCTTCCAGTGATAGCTGCGGCAGTAGCGCTTCCCTTCATGGTGACCTTTATGTATTTATATAAGTTGGTATCCAAAGTTCTTCTTTGGGTAAGCCAATCATCATATTGCTGGCTACCTGGGCAGTAGGTAGTTCCAGAAACTACAGCTGCTTTGTAAGCATTTGTGAGTTGTGCACTAAGTTTAGTAAAACTAAACAGCACAAGAAATCCGACTAAAATGAGTGTAATTTTTTTATTCATGATCTTTTTATTTGAGTATTTCGTAATTCAGAGCAAGTTAAACTTACTATAACTAATCAAAAGTACGCTAAAAATTGTTACCTATTGTAACTCGAAACTCTTTTTTGTCAGAAAAAAGTAAAAAAAGATCCATTTTTTTGAATTTAGAAGTTTTAAAAGGTCAGTTATCAACTTTGAAACCTGTTGACAAGACAGGTTTTTGATTTTGATAATGGATTGGGCTACCTATTTTTTCTACCCATAGGCATGCGCGTTTTATTCATCATTTTCATCATTTGGCGCATCTGATTAAATTGGGTGATGAGTTTATTTAATTCTTGTACACTCTTGCCACTACCTCTCGCTATTCGTTGCTTTCTGGAACCAGATAAAATTTCTGGTTTGGATCGTTCTTCTGGAGTCATGGATTGAATTAAAGCCTCTATTCCTACAAAGGCGTCATCATCAATATCAATATCCTTTATTTTACTTCCAACTCCAGGAACCATTCCAAGTAAGTCCTTCATATTTCCCATTTTTTTAATCTGTTGCAGCTGGCTCAAAAAATCCTCAAAATCGAACTTATTCTTGGCCATTTTTTTACTTAAGCGGGCGGCTTCGTCTTCATCAATGGTTGCTTGAGCTCTCTCAACTAAGCTCACCACATCGCCCATTCCTAAGATTCGTCCCGCCATTCGATCCGGATGAAAAACCTCCAAGGCATCCATCTTTTCGCCATTGCTAATAAATTTAATGGGTTTATTTACTTGGGATTTTATAGATAAGGCAGCTCCACCTCTTGTATCACCATCTAATTTTGTAAGTACGACTCCACTGAAGTCTAAGACATCATTAAAGGCTTGAGCTGTTGTTACCGCATCTTGGCCGATCATAGCGTCTACGACAAAAAGAATTTCTGCGGGTTTTACATGTTTTTTTAAGCCGGATATTTCATCCATCATGGCTTCATCTACAGTTAATCTACCGGCTGTATCAATAATGACCACATTGTGGTTATTACTTTTGGCATACTTAATGGCATTGTCTGCAATACTTAATACATTTTGAGAATCATCTTCACTGTAAACATGGGTTTCTGTGCTTTCGCCAAGGATCCTTAATTGTTCTCGAGCAGCAGGTCTATAAACATCGCAAGCTACAAGAAGTGGGTTCTTCCCTTGAGATTTCAAGAATTTACTTAATTTTCCTGAAAATGTAGTTTTACCAGACCCCTGCAAACCTGCAATAAGAATAACAGCGGGATTGCCCGTAAGGTGCATTTCTGATTTGGTTGAGCCCAACAATTCAACCAATTGATCGTTAACGATTTTAGTAAGCTGCTGACCTGGGGAAACACTTTTAATTACATTTTGACCCCTTGCTTCCTCTAGAATTTTATTGGTAAATTCTTTGGCAATTTTAAAATTTACATCGGCTGAAATTAACGCTCTTCTAATCTCACGAACGGTTTCTGCGACGTTTAAATCGCTAATGGTACCCTTTCCTTTAAGGTTTTTGAACGCTTTTTCTAGCTTTGACTGGAGATTTTCAAACATAATACTACTCGTTTAACGAGGAGCAAAAATAACGAAAACCATTTATCTTTCTATGCTCAGGGTTCCTTTGTATTTGAAAGCCTCTCCATCGAAGCCTACCGCATAAACACGTACTATGTACAAGCCATTGGGAGCATTTTTTTTATTAAATGTGCCGTCCCATGACTCATTAAAGTCAAAGGTTTCAAAGACTTTTTGACCCCACCGGTTAAAAACCTGACAGTTATATCTAAAATCTGGGTTTAAAACATCCCTTCGTATGTTGCGCGCAAACACCTTAAAAACGTCGTTTTTACCGTCTTTATTTGGCGAAAATGCAGTGGGAACCCAAATGACACTTTTATCTACAAAGCAACGCCTATTACTAATGGATTGTACGAGAATTGAGGTGTCTTTTACCGCAACAATTCTTAGGCAAAGGGAGTCTGTATCAAAGCTGCTTACCTCAATGTTTTTCAATAGTGTTGTTTTTCCATCTACTGATGCAAATTCTTCATATATACCCAGGGCATTACTATATTGTACTTTGTATTCTTTTACACCACTGGTCCAATACTCATAGGGATTCCAGTTAATATTAATGGTTCCCGAAATATCAGGAGATGATACGTAAATAGAATTTGATGGGCTGCCTGCAGGGCCAACGCTTCCACAATGATCAATGTACTTTATTCTGTATTCAAAACTGGATGAATTAAAGTCAGCTGCAATGTCTTTAACACTTAGTTCATCGGTGGTAAGAATGGGGTAAAATGTTCCAGAGCCATTGGTGGATCGTTCCAACTGGTATTTTCCTCCTCTGATATACACAGGATACTTTTTCCATTGTGCTTTTATGTAGCTATTATTCTCTACTGTTACGAGCTCAATTGCTACGCTTTCAGTTGGAATAGTATAAATAGGTGTGCTACAGGCGCGATTTGAAGTACTGGTATAAATTCTATTTTTGTTAATGGCCTTAACAAAATAGCAATACTCTTTCTTACAGAGGAAGGAATCAATGTAGGATTGGCGAACAGCATTTACATCTGCAATCTTGGTGAACGTACTTTCATCGATGGCTTTTCTCCAAACTTCATAATAACTTAGGTCAGCATTCCAGTAATCATAAGCTAGCCATGTTAATTCGTTATGGTAGTTTTGTGTTGATTTGGCGGTGAGTAGAATAGTACAATGTGCTTCTGCAAATTTGCCCTTATACCCACAGGTATCCTCTATTTGAATGGAATAACAAAAGCGATTGGTATTAACAGAGAGCCCCTTGGAAATAGTAAAGCTGGTGTCCTTAATATCAAAGGATTGACCCCTATAAACCTTGGAAGGAGTTTCTTCAAATATGCTATAATTATAGAAGTTCTTGGCTTGAAATGGCCTCCAACTAAAGGTAATGGAGTTATCTGGGTTTACAGTTGCATAGGTTATAAGATTTGGACTTGGCCCTACGGTGTCAGCAACAAAAATTGTTTTTGAAATTTGGCTCGTACATCCTTGACTATCCCTTATGAGAAGTTGTACGTTATGTTCCAAAGGAGTTTTATACCAGTAACTGGGATTTTTTAGAGAGGAGGTGTCATCAAAATGTTGAGATTGCCCAAAATCCCATGTGTACTTTACAATGGGGTTTAAACTAATGGATAGGTCTTGGAACTTGGAACTATCTTTCAAGCAAATAGAGTCTTGAACACTTCTAAAATCAGCCTTTGGAAAATCTAAAGAAATGATGGTATCCTTAGAAAAGGTGTCTTTACATCCATTCAAATACTCTGAATAAAGGGTGGGAACAAAAACTCCTGGATTTTTATAAAAATAGCTAGGATCATTAACATTGCCTGCGTCAATATTCCCATCTCCATTAAAATCCCAACTAATTGAACTGTAAAACTGACTTTGGTTGCTAAACTGTACTAAAAGAGTGTTAGCACAGCCTTTGAAGGCTTTATTTGTTAAGAATTGACTTGAGGAAAAAGTAAAGTTGCCTTCTGGTCTTTTAAGAACTTCTACAGCATCTTTGGCCTCTTCAAATGCGGCACAGCCATTGTCATCAAACATTAAAATAGATGGTTTATAAATCTGGGAAATACGAGATTTAATAGTTACCACATATTCATGGTTGCTAGGGTTAGAGCTATCTAAAGAACCTCCATCGCCAAAGTCCACGAAATAGCTAGAGAAACTTTTACTATTGTTTATTAAAGCTACATTTAAAGGTTCGCAGCCTTTGTTATTTTTAAGAGTAAAATCCGGAACGGGACCTATCAATCGAATGTATTGCTTTTTAGTTATCGTATCTCGACACCCTCTACCATTTTCTACAATTAAAGATATGTCAAAGCCATCTGGATTGTTTTTTTCGTAAAGTTTACTATAGTCAGCCATCCCAAAACTAACGGCTGATGCCTCATCGCCAAAAGTCCATGAACTTGTGGCAGGTGAGCCCTTTGTAAGGTTTTTAAATAACACGATTTTGGGGGCGCAAAAGGCCACTGTATCTGGGCTGTAAAAATCAGCAATGATATCTTCAGCCCTGATATATGTAGTAAAAGTATCTGGGCAGGTGCCATATTTGGCTATTAATTTAATACTAAAAACTCCGGTTTTAGTAAATATAATATCGGGTTCTTTGGCAAATTTGTTGGGGAGGAACTGAACAGAAGATGAATCACAGATATACTCAAAACTGGTTGCCTGTGCAGAGCTTTGGTTAACGGTTTCCAAAACAGTATTCACACAGCGTAGTCCAGTTTTCATTTGGAAAGCGGCCTTTACACCAGAGTTTACTTGTGTAAAGTTAGATGCAAATGAGCATCCACTCCCATTGGTCCATCGAATTTGTAGGTCGTGAACTCCTTTTGGAGCAAGGCCAGTTGTGCTTTGCTTGGTGCTGTCGGTGAAAACAAATCCTTTAAAATAATTTTGCTGTCTCCATTCCCAAGTGATGGGTTTATTGGTAGGATTGTCAAAGTCCCAGTTATGTATAATTTTAGCATCAAGCTTAGTGTTCAGCGGAGGACAGCCAAAATCAGGGCTTGCAATAGGAATAGCATATGCGCCACTTACATTTAATTTTTCCTTCATGGTAAAGGTGGTTAAACAACCGCCTCCAGAAGTGTCAGATAATCTAAATTTTACAATCCATCGGCCTGGTCTGGCCGTAAGAAATGTCACTGTATCTCCTGACCTGTAGACAATGCTTCCGACCGAATCAATATTCTCAAAAGTCCAAAGTCCCGTGGAATTTGGATTCCCTGAAATTCTTTGGGCAAAAAATTGGACGGATTCAAAGGTGCAAATACTCGTATCTTCAACGCTTAGTGAAACCTCTGGAGTACTAATGACAATGGAATCTTTAAGTGTAATGGAATCTTTGCATCCTTTCGCATTTTCAACTACCAATTTTGCGTCGTAGGTTCCTTCTGCAGTATAGCTGTGGGTGGACCGTAAAAGGGTTGATGTCTTTATAATGGAACCCGAAGCATCGTAAAAAGTCCACCTGAGATTGTTCCGATACAGGGAGTGTTCATTCGCTGTTTTATCAATCAGTGCAACTTTCTGATTGATGCAGGCGGGGGATGGGACTGCATCAAATAAGGCGATGAGTGTGTCTCCAACAGAAGCGTTCTCCATTAAGAAAGTATCTTTACACCCATTGTTTCCATCGGAAATAAGCTCAACATTGTATGTGCTTAGTTTATTTGTGATGTAAGAGAAGTTAGCAGAATCTCCTCCTCCCACACGACCACCATCTTTTTCGTAAATAGTCCATTTCCAAGTGGTGTTTTTCCCAGGTTCTGTAATACTGATATTTTCGAACCTTAAGGTATCTGGTGTACTGCAATAATTGGTTAAAACACTCGTAAATAATGACAGTGGACCTGTTACAAGCACATTGCTTTTAGCTGTGGTGGAGGAATAGCACCCGTTAAAGTCTTCAAAAACAGTGACTGTTGCTAAGCCCGTATCTAAAAAACGGAGATATAGTTTGCGTCCTCTACTACTGTCAATGGAATAGCCAGGGCCGGTAATATTCCATTGCGGAACGGGTATTTTGCTGTTGGTGTTGGTAAGAACTACCTGACTATTTGCGCAAACGGTGGTATCTGAAATGAAGACATCAAGCGCTGTACTTTGCCCTAAGGCTATCAACTTATCTCTCTTATATGTGTAGGTACAGCCTTGGGTAGAAGTAATTTCTAATTGTACATCACTTGAATCTGTACTTGTGAAATTAATTCCTTTTGGATTTCTTAGGTTTGAGGTAGTCGGAGAGCTATTTTCAAAGGTCCAGAGCACACTTTTAATTGTCTGTAAGCCAGAATCTATAGTACTTATAAAGTCTATTAATTGGGGGGTGCAGCCACTCATTTGAGATGGAGTAATGGTTGTTTTTATAGTATTCAAAATAACAATGGCGGAGTCTTTCAAGTAATTGTCTCCACAGCCATGCTTATCTTCTCCACGCATAAAAACAGTAATCGCTTTATTCGGTGTAAAGGCTAATTTCAGAGATTTTGGCCCTGGGTTAAAGTTCACTCCGTCAATTAACCATTGCCTTGTTACTGTAGAATCGGAGAGGTCTGTAATGGTTACAGAATCGGATGAGTAACAAAGCAAAGTATTCGAGTAGCCGATGCTTATAGTGGGACTTTCGCGAACTCTAACGGCATTGTTTAATACTAACTCCGCTGTACCACCAGAGGCCATTTTGTATCTGCATTTTACGGTCTTAAAACCGGCGGTTGAATACGATGTGCTAAAGGTTGGCATTCCAGTAGTTTGAAACCCATTGCCAATATCCCACTCTATATTCGTGCAACCGACGCACCCCATTAAAGTATATTCAACGATTTCAGACTTATATCCTCCAGATATAAGTCTTTTTAAACAAACATCAGATCTATTGGATGCAATCTTTACTTGGGCAGATGCAAAGGACTGAATAAATGTGATGACCAACAACCACACTAATTTATTAATCCCCTTATTCATTCCTTTATTTTTAACACTAATTAACAAATATAATTAACTTTGCAACCTATCATGAGGAAGCCAAAATTAAACCAGTCCGTATTGTTGACATTACTTGTTGCTCTTATGTTGTATAGTGGATGCAAAAATAGCACCAAAATGGAAAATAATTCCTTGATGAGGTCATTTTCAAAGTCCCAGGCAGCCAGAGATTATAAAACATCTACCGTTTTGCTAACTCAACTGTTTGCAATGGATAGCCTTAAATATGCTTGGGCTGCAGACACATTGGCCTATTATCATTTCATTAATGCTAAGTTCCAAAGCGATGCTTCTGAGCTTTCTGCTGCGGAGTATTTTGTTAAGGAAGGGCTTAAGATAAACCCAGAAAGCATGGTTTTAAATATTTTAGATGCTGATGTTAAGTTGCTCAATAGGAGAGATACTGCATCTCTTGAAGTATTGCAAAGGGCCTACAGTCGTGGAAAAGCTCCAGAGTTCATGTATTATTTGGCTGCTGCGTCTATTGCTACCGGAAGGGTAACTGTAGCGGATAGTTTATTAAATGAAGGCCTTTCTGGAATGGATTCGCTCTCTACCAGTATAGTGGTTCAAGATGAATTGAACAGGGGATGGCAAAAAGTCCCAAAGAAAGCCGTTTACTTATTTTTAAAGGCAAATTATGTTTTTAACTACGAATTTAATAATGATAAGAAAAGTGCTCAAAGAGGAATTGCTTTGCTCAATGAGTGCCTGCGCATAGCGCCTGAATACACAATGGCTAAAGCATATTATTACCAAGTAGGTCAGCAATTGGGTCAAAGAGGCTTTTAAACCTAGCTCTTCTCTTCTTCCACATTTACCCTTTTTAGGGCAAATTCATCTTTCAGGACTTCAAAAATCATTTGGTTGTAATAGAATAGAGAATCAAGGGCCAATTTTATTTCAGATTCATTAAGGGCCGATCCCGGCTTTCGCCAAACGAGAGCTACTACATTCTCTTTTGAATTATAGGTGAATTTCGCAAAATGCAAGTTTAAGTTTACCGTCATTAATTCTTCCCAAAAAGCTTCTCTTTTTAATGTAGGTCCAAGTACAAAAGGAACACTCATTTGAAAAACAGTTTTATCCGTTTCAAATTTGAAATAATTCCATGGATTGGATACTGTCTCTTCCCATGCATCTACATAAACAGGGGTAAAATCCTGTACCAACATCCATTGGCCAGGTTGGTCTCCTCTAGCATCTTTTGCTGCTACACCCATTGCTTCAATGGCAGATTCTACAGTAGCTACTAATTTGGAAAGTTTCATGGTGCAAATTTGTTGATTATTCAAAGGTTTTCCAAAACCCTATCTCCTTATTTTTAGGTATTATTTTATTTAATGGAACCCCTGTGTATTTAATAGGATAATCCCTCTAGCCATTTGCCACAATGTTTTTACAAGCTGTTCGCAAACGTCTTACCACAGTTTCTTTGCCTATAAGAGCTAACATATTATAAAATGGGGGTCCCATAGGAGCACCACTCACCGCAACGCGCAAGGGCTGCATTAATTGTCCAATTTTAGTTTCTTGTAATTCCCCGTAATGCTGGAGGGTTGCTTCCAATTGGTTGGCGTCAAATAAATCTAAATTCTCAAAAGCCAAAGCTATGGCCTCTAAGTGCATGTTGGTTTCAGGCTTCCATTTTTTGCGGACTACTTTTTCATCATATTCCGTGGGGTCCTCAAAAAAGTACTTGCCTTGCCTTAAAGTGTCCTTGAGAAAGGTTACTTTTTCTCGCATTAATGAAACCACACTCATGAGATATTGGTCCTTACATTTTAGATTTAATTCCTCCGCTACCTTTTTAGCGGCAGGAAGCAATTCTTCTAGGGGTTGATTCATCAAATAATGGTGGTTAAACCAGTGAGCCTTATCCAGGTCAAACTTGGCCCCACTTTTACTCACTTTTTCAAGGGTAAAGGACTCCACTAATTCATCCATACTAAAGATTTCTTGATTGTCGCTGGGGTGCCATCCAAGCAGTGCCAACATATTTAGAACCGCTTTTGCGGAGTATCCAGATTCTCGATATCCACTGCTGATATCGCCTGTTTTTGGATCGGTCCACTCCAAAGGAAAGACAGGGAAGCCTAAGCGATCTCCATCTCTCTTACTTAATTTTCCATTTCCCTCTGGCTTCAATAAAAGAGGAAGATGGGCAAATTTGGGCATGAGATTTTCCCAACCAAGATAGCGATAAAGCAATACATGCAATGGGGCGCTGGGGAGCCATTCTTCACCCCTAATAACATGGCTTATTTTCATCACATAATCGTCAACAACATTTGCTAAGTGGTACGTGGGCATGCCATCTCCTTTAAGAATGACTTTATCATCCATTTGTGAGGTATTTACGACAACCCATCCTCTTATTTCATCATGAAATCGAACATCTTCTTTTCTGGGCAGTTTAATTCGAACCACATATGGATCTCCATTATCTAGTCTTGATTGAACTTCATCTTCACTCAAGGTTAATGAATTTTTCATTGAAGTTCTGCTACTGCTATTATAAGCAGCTTGCATTTTTCCTGCTTCCAAACGCTTGCGCATTTCACTAAGTTCATCGGGGGTGTCAAAAGCATAGTATGCATAGCCACTTTCAATGAGTTTATAGGCATATTCAGCATACATTCCTTTTCGTTCACTTTGGCGGTAGGGAGCGTAAGGACCACCTTCCTTAGGGCCTTCATGAATTTCCATCCCTAACCATTCCAAGCTATTTTTAATATAATCTTCGGCTCCCGGAACAAATCGGGTTTGATCGGTATCTTCAATTCTAAGGATCATTGTTCCATTATGTTTTTTAGCGTAAAGATAATTGTATAAGGCGGTTCGAACTCCACCAATATGTAAGGGCCCTGTAGGGCTTGGGGCAAATCTTACTCTAACATCTCTGCTTTCACTCATGCGGGTGCAAAATTAATACAGAATAATGGAGAGGATGCATTCTATGTAAAAATTACATAGATGTATATTTGCAAACGAATTATCATGAGTATTAAGGAAAAAGTAAATAACACAATTAAGGATGCAATGAAGGCTAAGGATGCAGATAAACTTAGAGCATATCGAAGTATTAAAAGTGCCTTTATGTTACTCGAAACATCAGGTGAAGGGGTCGGTGAAGAAGACTATCTAAAGGCGGTTATTAAAATGGCCAAGCAACGCAAGGACAGCATTGCCATTTATGATGATCAAGGAAGAGATGACTTATCCTCTGTCGAAAAGTCAGAGTTGGCTTTTATAGAAGAGTTACTCCCCAAACAATTGGGTGAAGAAGAAATGAGAGCAGCCATTCAGGAAATTATAAAACAAACCGGTGCCTCGGGAATGAAAGACATGGGTAAAGTAATGGGCCTAGCTCAAAAAAAATTGGGTGCCGGTGCTGACGGAAAAGTACTGTCTGGAATGGTGCGCAGTATTTTAGCATAAAAAAAGGCGCGCATTTTATATGCTCGCCTCTTACGTGCCTAATTTTTCTGAATTTATAATTCGTCTTCATTAAAGAAGTAATCATCATCCGTAGGAAAATCACTCCAAATTTCTTCGATACTTTCATAAGGTTCTCCTTCATCTTCAAGTTCTTGAAGATTCTCTACTACCTCTAAAGGAGCACCTGATCTGATAGCATAGTCTATCAACTCATCTTTGGTTGCAGGCCATGGAGCATCATCTAAATAATTTACAAGTTCTAGTGTCCAGTACATAATTCGTTTACTATGTCGCGAATTAATGCTTTTATTCCCTAAATTGCAAGCAAATTATATTTCAAAATAAATCATTGATAAGTAGTCATTTAAATGAAAAATAAGGAATTAATTGAATCTTATTGCACCAATAATAGCTCGGAGGAGCCCTTATATCTGCAAGACTTGAGTAAAGCCACCTGGTTAAACACTACGAATCCAAGAATGTTGACCGGCCATTTGCAAGGAAGACTGCTTTCCATGCTTTCTAAATTAGTACAACCCAATTTAGTTGTAGAAATAGGAACCTTTACAGGGTATGGAGCCCTCTGTTTTGCTGAAGGATTGTCTAAAAATGGAAAAGTAAAGTCAATAGAGATAAACCCAGAGCATGCATACAAAGCTCAAGAATTTATTAATAAGACTCCTTATACCAAACAAATTGAAGTTCTGAATCTCGATGGAATAAAGTTTTTAGAGGACATGGAAGAGCTAGCAGATATTATTTATGTGGATGGTGAGAAAAGAAGCTATATAAAGTATTTGGATGTCTGCAACCGGGTTTTAAGAGTTGGGGGCTTAGCTATTTTTGACAATACCTTATGGGGAGGAAAAGTAGTGCAGGATTCTATGGATCGGGATACAGAGATGATGAAAGAGTTTAACCAAACCTTGGTGCGGCAGGTTAATTTTGAAACCCTTCAATTGCCCTTGCGCGATGGCATGACCATAGTCCGTAAGAAGAGTTAAGCGTGTATTTTTTCGATAAATAGCTCAATTGAACGGTTTCTTCATCGCTTAAAACATTGGCCACATGTATTTTTCAAGAATTGTGGAAGTGACTTGTTCTTCTAGCTGCAGTACTTTATTTGTAAAAAGAACACTCAACAAAAACATTTTTGCTGTGAGACCTTCATTCAACATAGAGATGCTAAAATGGTTTCAAGAAGCTATACGTATTGTAAAATCTTTAACAAATATTTAGACCAAATCAAGAGAGGAGATGAAAAGTATCCGTATTTTTTAATGGAAAGATGGTCTTCTTTATTTGCCATTGCACGACTTTTAAAACCACTTTGGCTAATTCCGCCCGCTCTCATGCTCACTGTAGTTTCATGGATTTTAGTATAGGATGTTTTCTTATGATATAAAACACGAAACATAAAATCGAAATCGGCCGATATTTTAAATTGAATGTCAAAGTTACCATGAGACGTATAAACCGAGGATTTTGCAAAAAATCCGGGATGAGGCGGTTGCCATCCAATCCGGAACATCCACATTCGCCATTTTTTTGCTGAGTAGGTTCGAACCACCTTTTTTGACGGATCATTAAATATTTCAATTCCCGTTAAAATACAATCTGATTCATTTTCTTTAAAAGCTTCAACAACCCTTGCAATGGCCTTAGTCGATGCATATAAATCATCGCTATTAAGAATGGCAATAATATCTCCAGAGGCCATTGATATGCCTTTATTCATGGCATCATAAAGCCCTTTGTCTTCTTCGCTAACAAATATTAAATGGGAGTATTTCTGGATTATTTCTAAGGTGCCATCTGTAGATTTTCCATCTACAATAATATGTTCCACATCCTCGTAAGTTTGGCTTTGAACAGATGTAATGGTTTCTTCTATAGTCTTGCAGCTATTGTAAGAAGTGGTTATAATGGAAACCTTCATTTAATCAATCACTCTATCTTTTATTTTAACCGCAGGGTTGCCCTGGTAAATAGCATTTGGCTCTAATAATCCAATAGCTGTTGAACCAATGGATAGAACACAATTCTTTCCCATTTCCGTGCCAGGAGCTATCGCAGAAGCCGCACCAACCCAAGCACCATTCATAATAATGATGGGTTTAACCATTAGATCGAAACTAGATTTTTTATAATTATGGTTTCCGCAAATCAGTATAGCGCCTTGAGATATGCAGCAATGACTTCCAATACTTACCTTTCCCAGGTTGTCAATCCATACTTTTTCGCCCAGCCATGAATGATCACCTATTGATAAATTCCAAGGGTATTTTACCGAAATGCGGGGTTTTAGGATTACCATTTTCCCAATTTTTGCTCCAAATAAACGGAGTAGTGCTCTTCGCCAAAAACTTCCAGGTAACATAGATTTTAGTATGAGGGAGTTGAGAACAAACCAAAGCAACCTACCTATTAAACTACCGCCAGGTTTATACCAAGAGTTATTGAAGGATTGCAGATTTACTTCAGCCATACCATTGTCAAAATTACTACTTTTTATCTATTCTTCTCTGAATCGTCCACATCCTATAATCGCGTATCATAATGATTGCGTATTCCCATAGCCAACCAATTGAAAGCCATAACCATGAGCATGATGGCAAAACCGGGTATCAAAGCCAGATAATACGTATCCAACACTAAATTCCCTAAATGTTCCTTAACCATTATTCCCCAGCTAGGAGCGGGTGGTGCAACACCTAGACCTAAAAATGATAAGCCCGCCTCAAGTAAAATGGCTGAGGCAAAATTTGTAGTAGCCAGTACTACGATGGTTCCTTTTAGGTTAGGTAAAATATGGTGTATAATAATTCGAATGGGTTTAAATCCCATAATTTGTGTACTTAAAATATATTCTTGCTCTCTGATTTGAAGAGTTTGTCCACGCACTATTCTAGCCACCTCTACCCACGTACTAAACCCAATGGTAATGAGTACTTGTACCAAGCCTTTGCCAAAGGCAAAGCTTAAACCCAAAGCAATAAGCAAAGTAGGAACAGACCAAAAAACAGCGATGAGCCAAGATAAGATCGAATCAACTCGACCTCCAAAATATCCAGCACTTAAGCCAATAACTAATCCAATAAATAAAGAAATAAAAACACTCACAAAGCCTACAATAAGAGAAACTCGGGCACCAATAATTAACCGGCTCAGCATGTCGCGTCCATTGCGATCCGTTCCTAAATAAAAGGTTTGTTTATGGACCATGGCGCCATTTTCGGTTGCAATGAGTTCTTTTTTAGCATAGCTTTTTTGGCTGTTTTCATTCCAAAGGAGTATTGCTATGCTATCTTTATTGGACCAAATGATACGTTCTATTGGTACTCTATCCCAAGTAGTTTTTTCCCCATAAAGCCAAGTGTTTAGGGTGCTTGCTTCATGAGCTAATTGTAAATCTACTTTCAAAAAAGAGCAAGTAAAACCCGGCTTCTGATTGGCAATTTTTTGACTAAGCTGATTTGCATTGCTTGTATTGTCAGGTGTAGTAAGGTATCCAGGTATAGCAGGAATAGCAAAGAGGGCAATACAAAGAATGCCCAAATTAAATGAACGCTGTGAAAATATAGATTTACTCTTGCTCAACCCTTGCTTGATTTTCAGAATACAAATCTAAGCAAACAAGGATAGAAAGGAAGCACCAGAGAGGAACGGCCACTTTATCGTATTGGCTATAATTATTTAAAAAGGCATGCACATAGTAGGTTATTAATGCTAACAGGGCAATTAATGCGGTATTTCTAATTTGACGATTTTTAGAGCCATAATAAACCTTAAATCCTAGGGCAACAGAATATAAAAAAATGGCAGTCCAAAGAAACATGCCGGGATATCCCATTTCTGCCAAAGCCGAAAAGTATTCTGAGTGAGCGTCTCCAAGTTCCCCAAAAAAGGTACTAATAATAGTAAGCTCATCCGATTTTTGATAGGCTCCATATTCGAATACAAATGTGCCAGGCCCAAAGCCAAAAAAGGGTTTATCTTCTGCCATTCTTAATGCACAACTCCAGCGATTAAAACGTTCCATATTGCTGGGATCTGTAGTAATATTACTCACCGATTTTACATGACCTTCAAGCTCATCGCTGCTTCCTTGCTTATTGGCAGAGAGTGAATAGAGAATCTGGTCTTGCTTGGCTAAACCAATACTTCCTATCAGTACAATAGCGATAAGAATATATCGAAACTTAATTTTTAAATATAAAATAAGATAAACGGCCAAGGCTGCTACAAGACTTAACCAAGTTGCACGTGTATAACTGGTAACTATTGCAAACAGAAGGATTACAAAGGCCCCGATAACGACGCCTGAGCCAATTTTTGATAGGTTAAATTGCTTTGCATTAAAAATAAATATACAAAGAATAGGGATGGCAAAAGCCAAACAGGCCGCATACATTCCGTGGTCTGGGAAAAAAGGCCAAGAGATCCCGTAACTAGCTCCTCGTACAAATCCAAATTCGGAATGTTTAAAAATGGTGTATAGTGCTAGAGCAACAGTAAAAACAACTTGCCAAATAAGAAAGAAACGAATATTACTCTGCTTTCTGAACCACCATAAACCACCAAAGAAAAATACGACTATATACCAGGTGCGAGAAAAAGCAAATTTGAAACTCACCCAGGGTTGAACACTAAAAATGCTACTAATCCACAGCCATAGAATATAGGCCAATACGAGCAGTACCATTGGGTTTTTTATCAATTTTAAAGGGATATTAAAGTGCTTTAAATAATAGAATATCAAAAGTGCAAACAATAAAATAATAAGTGGCTCAGTTGGAAAAGCCATTCCTAATCCAGCTCCAACATCATCTACATTTATACTTAGAGGAGCCAGAGCGCCAATCAGTATGGCAAATTTATCTAATCGCAATAAAGCAAAAAGAAGCATGAACCCCGTTATGGGAATGAGAAACACATAGGGAAAATCGAAGATTGCATAAACCAAGAGAGAAATAATGCCAAGGCCTAAGCCAATAAGAGAGGCAATAAATCCATTGTATTTAAAGCTTTTCTGCACTTATTTATCTTTGGCAAAGAGCTCAACACCTAATAGCACAAGGCTAGTTCCAGCAAAGGCAGTTGCCATGGTTAATAAGACAATTAAAGATCGAATAGGCCATGCTTTACGCTCGGGGGCCGAAGCTTCACTTACGGTAAATTTATGGGATAAACTCTCTGTAACATCTACGGTTCTTTTATCCAGCTGAGAAATCAAATCACTTTTTTTGGTTTCTTCAATCTGAATAAGTTCGTTTAAGGCCATATACTCCCCACCGTTTTCAATTAATTGCTCTTTTTCTTTCTTTAACTCTATTACTTTTCCTTTTCGACCAGCTGCTTGGGCCTTATAAATCTCTTCAGAGAGAGCTCTTGTTTGTTCTTCATAGTTAATGATTCCTTTGTTACCCAAGACCTGTAAACGTTTTTTGATATCGGTAATTTGATCTCTCTTGGTTTGAAGTGCACGCTCCACAATTTGAAGCGCTGGAACAGCAATTTGCTTTTGAATCTCAGTTTTTACAGTATCGTAAAGACTGGCAATTCCATTGGCTATTTTAGCTGCCATTTCAGGACTCTCATCCATCACGTTAATTTCAACACTCAAATAGCGCGTCCGGTTAAATGATATGTTACTTTTTAATTGGTCCGCCAATTGCGATTGAGGCATTCCACCTTTCGGATCTATGTTATAATGCTCCATTAGACCAAAGTTTTTTACCAAGCGATTCATTAAAGTAGAGGATTGCAAAACTTGAATCGCTTTCTCTGCTTCCTCATCTCCTCCCAATTCCAATGGATCTTTTTGTCTTTGATTTAGTTCTGTAAGCAAGGCATTACTTACACTATTGTTGGTGGTTGGGTACAAAATATGAGTAGCCTTGTACTTTGGAGTCATAAATAAAGGCGATGAAAATACTGCAGCTATTATTCCAGAGGCAAATACAGTGATGAGAATATACTTCCTCCATCTCCAGAAGAAATTTAAGACATCGATGAAATTAATACTCTTCTCGGCTACTCCTGCCGAAATTAAGTCTTTTGAATGAGTTGAATTAGTGGACATTATTAGTTAAAGTACAAAGGTACAAAACGTTCTTATCTAAAACCTATTCTTTCAAAAGGCAATTATTTTTAACAGTTTGAGACCTTAAATTTTAAAGATTAAAATGTTTAAATGCGATTTCAAATGCTTTTTCTATCTGCCATTCGCTTTCAGAAATGCTATGGTAACTTTCAATTTCTATAGAAAAACGTTGGAAGCTAGAGAGTATAGCAGCTATTTCAGTGGTATTTAATTTTATGTTGATGTGATAGTTTTGGTCTATTTCTTCGATCATTAAACCAACTATTTTAGCATTATTCTCTTCAACAATATTTGAAATTCTACTTAAGACAAAATCTGTATGAAAGATCTTTAAAACAATGATGGATCCAATGCCCCGGTATGTTAGGGTATTCAGAAGTTTTTTACCTAAAACAGATTTACTAGCACTTCCTAAATACACGCCTTCTTCATCTATGATTGATATTTCTGACAATACACTGCGTTGAAATGAGGGATAAATTTCGTAAAGGTGTTGGTTGGGTAAGAAATAGGTCTTTGATAACCCTTCTTCAATCAAAAGAGTTAAATCCTCCTCATTAGATGCTTTTAGTGTTGCCAAAGAAACGTAACCAAGCCATTTATTTTTTTTAAT